>NZ_RQET01000005.1 GCF_004769195.1 Leptospira fletcheri | reverse complement strand
TGTACAGTGATAGTATTCGGCTGACATTTCTTCAGAAAGAAATTTCCTAATTTTCTAAAATTGGTTCGTCGTTTTCCTCGGTTTTGATTCCTTCGACAAAGACCTGAAATGGAGTTCTTCCATTCATATTTCTTCCTTGGTGTGCCCTCTTGTAGTTGTATTCTTCAAAGAAGATCTCCAGATCAATTTGCATTTCTTCGATCGACTCGTAAAACTTAGTTCTTCCTGCGATTCTAAAATGTTCGTCGAGTAAAGTTCTGTGAAGACGTTCCACATATCCATTGCTTTGAGGTCTCCGGACTTTAGTGGTCCGATGCTCGATATCTTCTAATTGAAGAAAAAGTTCGAACGGGTGTTGGTCTTCTCTTCCGCAATACTCACGACCATTATCGGTCAGGACAGTCTGAACTTTAACATTGTGTTCCTCGAAGAAGGGGAGAACGTCGTTGTTAAGAGTTTGAACAGCGGTGACCGGTATTTTAGTATTAAAGAGTCGCCCCCACGCGAATCTGCTGTGGCAATCAATTACTGTTTGTAAATATACTCTTCCGACTCCTTTTAGGGACCCAACCATGAAAGTATCCATAGATACCAATTCTCCCGTAGAATCGGCTTGTATGTGCCTTTCTCTGTATTCAGGATCGAATTTTTCGAGTAGCCGGATCTGGTTTTCGCTGAGGGGAATAATTTTATCCCGATGATGTTCTTCAAGTCTAAGAAGCCTTTGGTGTTTTGTTACGAGTTTATTCCTTGCCCAAACTCCTCTAACTCCGCCTGAACTTACTTTAACACCCTTGAGGCTGAGTTGCTGTGCGACCTTTAGGCATCCATGTGTTGGATGATGAAGTGAGTATTCTAGGACTTCCTTTTCGATTTCTTCACTGACTCTATTAGGATGGGGGCCATTCGCTCCTGGGATTCTATCCAGGAGACCTTCTGCTCCATAGGTTTGGAAGTTTCTTCGAATCTCGTAAAACTGCTGACGGGAATATCCCATGATCTTGCAGGCTTTGCTTACATTTTCTAATTCATTCGCAAGCTCTAGTAAATTTAGCTTTCTTCTAGTGGCTTTTGCAGTGGCATTGGCGTAGGTGGTCATCGGTTTCTCCTGAGTTTAAATAATTTGTCGTAAAATCATTTTCTCTTTCAGAAGAAACTGGGGCCACCGGTTTTTCGATGACTGTCAGGTGAATACTATCTCACCACA
>NZ_RQET01000003.1 GCF_004769195.1 Leptospira fletcheri | reverse complement strand
CAAGATATTTCTATTCTCGAAGGGAATCCGCGTCGACTATTCTCCCGTGGCAATGAGCGTTGCCCTGATCTTATTCGTTCTGCCCCAAAAGCTACCGGATCCGTTCTGGGTCATCTCGACTTGTTCATTCATGAATTATTTGCCTCTTCTAAAGGTCATCAATGAATACTGGAAAATCAAGGAGGCGGGGGTAACACTTGATAAAAGTAATTACCGTTGAATTCAATATATATTTATTGCGATTGGACTAGTATTCTATTTTACTACGGTAACGTATCTTATATTATCTTCGTTAAAACTAGTACTCGCGCTTTAATCAATATTCTTTATACGGCAGTATGGAAAACGAAAGGATTCAGAGCTGATCTAACGGATATAGAAAAATGGAAACGGATTAAATTGCCTAAATCGGGAAAAGTGGTGGATTTAGTGGATAGAGAAAGGAAAATTGAAGCAATTTTTTAAAATTGTAATCATTGATTGGCAGAGGTGGAGTTAAAAATTGGAAGAAGCTGAAAGAAGTGGCAAGGTTCCTTTTCGTAGGTGGTTCGCGCGATTCTTTGATATATTCCTATATTTACCCGCATCGAATCTTATTGTATATTTAATTTATTCCGGAACAAATAATGCGCCGATAAACCGGCTTAAAATTGCGGGAATCGTAGCGATATTTTTGGTATGGCCACTTTTCGAATCTTTGTTGATTTGGAAATTTGGGTCTACTTTCGGCAAATACCTTCTAGGAATTAAAGTTATAAGGAAAAACGGAGAAAAAATTAAATATTCAACTTCCGTAGTTAGAGTTTTTGCGGTGATGCTTTTTGGATATGGCCTATGGATACCTGGGTTAAGTTTATTTACTCTACTCTATTCTCTCGTAGCAATCAAGAGAAAGGAATCTTACTGGGACAAGATATTAGATTTGCAAGTAGTTAGCGAAAAGATGACTGCAAAAAGATTTGGAATTGCAGCCGTAATATTTGCTTTGGAAATTTTTCTTTTAGCCCGAGTCGCTGCAATTACGAATCAATAGTTGGTTCAGAAAGATGAAGTCACTGGTTATTTTTGCGTTCTTTACTTTGTATTAATCTTGGCACCTACAAGACGGCCAAGACTCTCGTATAGTTCCGCGCTTTGAAACCGAAGCGGAGTATGTTGATTTTTTCTACGCTCTTGAACCTGTACTAAAACAAATTTACCCTGATATGACTTTAGGCTGGGTGCAGAGAAATACTTCTCAATATGAATCGGATCTGGACAATATTCTTCTACCGGCAGATCGTGATTTCAAAAATAAAAAGAAGATATTTTTGACGCAGGTAAAGTCTGAAAATTTTGGCCCGCAAGTAGCCTCTGTAGTTACCCCACTTAAAACCGTACACCAAAGTTAGCTCCTTAGAGATAGGAGTAATACTATGAATAATACTAGTAGTAATGAAACGGTTCACGTAATCACCTCAGTTTAGCGGAGACGAAGGTGGTCGGTTCGGGAAAAAGAACCAATTATTCGAGAGACCTATGAGCCGGGAAATTCTGTTTCCTTAGTTGCGAGAAAGCATAATATAGCACCAAATCAACTCTTCCAGTGGAGACGGTTTATGGAAAGCGGCGCAAATAAAGGGATCGAGAACGAAGAAAATCTGGTTCCCGAGTCAGAAGTCAAAAAGCTTGAGCAAAGGATAAATACCTTAGAACGACTACTTGGGCGCAAGACGGAAGAAGTGGAGATACTCAAGGAAGCGGTCATCCTTGCTCATAAAAAAACTGATCTCGCAAAAGCCATTAGCAGGAATCGAAGGTTTCCAATGACAAGAATAGCCGAGGCATTAGGAGTGTCCCGATCGATCTTTTATTACGAGGCTAGTTTTCGTAGAACGAGAAAACCTGTGAACGAATTCAAAGAATACGTAAAACAAACTGTGTTTGGGGTTTGTGAAGTTCGTTCTACCTACGGATATCCTCGAGTAACAGCGCTTGTAAATCGGATCAATAAGAATAATGGCCTTCCTCGCGTGAATCACAAGCGGATCTACAAAATCATGAAGGAAAATAACCTCCTCTTGCAGCGCCACGCTCCTCGACCAAAACGAACTCATGAAGGCAAGATCATCGCCCTTAGAAGCAATATACGTTGGTGTTCTGATATCTTGGGTATTCGTTGTTGGGACGGACGTCTTGTCTGGGTAGCCTTTGTGATGGATTGCCATGATCGAGAAATCATCAATTACGTGGGTTCCACAGTTGGAATCGACGGAGAAATGATTAGAGACATGGCCTTTAAAGCTAAGGAACAAAGATTCGGAGACTCGAAAGCTCCTTCCACTCAGTTCTTATCGGATAACGGTCCTCAATATACGGCTTTAGCAACGGTAAATTTTATAGAAAGTTTGGGATTCGAAGTCTGCAACAAACACACCGGCTTATTCTCCAGAAAGCAACGGCATGGCAGAGGCATTTGTAAAGACATTCAAGAGGGATTACGCTTATGTAAACAGTTTAGATAGTGCTGAGGAAGTTCTTCAGAAACTTCACAATTGGGTTGACGACTACAACAAATTTGCTCCTCATAAAGGACTCAACATGATGTCGCCAAAGGAATTTATTGAATCTGAGTTAGCCTTGGTTGTATGATTTTTAGGGGTAACTCCAAACCCAATATTTCGTGCTCCTTTTAAAAGGATTACAGATGAGTCGTGTGTTGCCGCAAGATTTGATCGTTTTTTATAAATGAATATAATCACCGCATAATAATTGTTTATTTCTTAAGAAAAACTTGAATATAGGCGCCTGGTAAAACGAGACCGATACCATTGCCCGAATCAAACCCGAAAGTAGCCATGATCATGCCGATGGCTCTACCCTTTCTATCAAATACCAACGCACCACTTGCCCCCGGATAAGAAATTCCTTGGATTTGAATCAGAGGTACATTAGAAAAACGATTTGATATCCCACGTCGATCCAAATGGGATACGATTCCTTCCATATACGAACTTTGTAACCCATAGGGGCTCGCAATTGTCCAGACTCTTTCTCCAACAGATAGATCTACCCTTTCTCTATATTCTAATGCTCTTGTCGGAGCCGATAAAGCGGAAGATAATAAACCTAAATCGAAAAGAGGCTCGCTCTTCTTCAATGTGGCAGCCGAAGGGTTTTCTTGCTCCATTGCTACCTGGATCTTGTCCCCGGGAAAGAATACGTGCAACGCAGTTAAAATTGTACCGCTTTGATCTAAAATGAATCCCGTTCCGTTCGGGCGTTGATTGGAATCCTTATAAATCGTTACGATTCGAGACTCAATATCGTTTTTAATCGATCCTTCCACCAGAGAATGGAAGGAAGAATCTTGATTTATGTTACAATAAGCAAGAGAATAGGAAGTTAAAAATAGAATGAAACATTTATTCATAAAGACCTTTGCCCCTATATTTTGGAGCAAAGGCGGAAGGCTATGATCACTTGACCGAGCACGTAAATGTGGATAAATCGCAAAAGACCACATAGCTAGTCGTAGTGTTACTAAACGTCTTCGAAACGTTTACTGGAGAACCATTGACACTTCCAGTCGCAGAGATGCTTCCGGTCAACACGTCCGTGACAGACATTGTGAAAGTTCCTGAATATTTATTAGTCGTGCTATTATAAGTCACCGTACTAGTTCCTGCAGTCACCTGGGTGTTAAAATTCACATTTGCGTTGTAGGCTATTTTAGACACAGTAGGAGCGCCACCGTTTAAGGACAGATTCGTACTGGATACAGTAGAACTAACGGCAAGCGACCCGATTGTAGTTTGGGGAAAGTTAGCCAGCGATATGGTACTATAAACGTATTGTTCGGAATCATTCAGAGTCAAATCGCCGGAAGCTGTCGTTGTAACATATTTAGGGTAATTGATCCAATCTCTTGTCATCGTCGTGCAATTGTTTAATGTCAGCCCTCCATTCGCAGTAAAATTCACAGTTAAAGGCAAACTTGAGGTGGTTCCGCTCTGGCTGAGCGTTACTTGCAAATTATTGGCGGTCAAAGTTCCTGACCCTTGATTCAATATTCCTCCACAAGATGCAGTTCCATTGAGTATTGTATTGCAGCTAGTAGTTGTGCAAGAACCGCCCGTATGCTGAAGAGCAGTTTCAATGAATGATCCCAGAAGTTTTTGCTTTCTTTCTTTTTCAACGATCTTCATAACATTTGCGATTAATTGTTTCTTTTCCGATTTCGTTTTTAAAAACGCAACCTGACCGCCTTGAATTGCAGAAGAAACCGAACCCGTTCCCGCGGTCATCGAAGCGATCAATTGTCCCGAAGTAACCTGCGCTTGGGAACTCCCGGCCATCAGTAAAGCTAATGCCGTGTTTTCGTCATTGTTTTTGCCTGAAGGCTTACAATCGGAAAGCATCAGGACTGTCAGAATTGATAATAAGCTAATTTTCTGAATCATAGTTTTCTCCATTTCAATTTCTTAATTAAAAAACCCAATACCGCCCTTCATGAAAACGAATTTCGGAACATCTCTAGTAAAACCACATTCGCAAATCGAAATATCTCCTAAGGGATAAAAATTTGGTATGTGCGAGACAAATCGATATATGATCTCAAAATAAAAAATTATTCTACAAACAGCATTTGCGAATGTATGAATTTATCAATCAATATTAAATTATTTTCGAAAATTATTTTCGAAAAATCGGTTAAAATTCATAAATCGTTTCATTGCAACCGATTTTAACGCGATGGCAATAAAGTCTTAAATTCTTTGCAAATTCAAAGAATAAAAGAGATATCTATCTACTTCTACAGAAAACAATCTTACTAATTAGAAAAATAAAAAGCTTCAAAAACCCACGTCTTTCGAAATGCCCTTGATTTACTTATCATTGAAAGAATACCAATTGAATTCGCACTTACATGCAAAGAAAAAATAGCATTGTGGATTGACTTTATAATACATTAAAATAAATAAAACGGTTTATCATTTAAGGACGGCAGTCAAAGACAAATGAATTCTTTTGACAATCAAACGGGCAAAAAGATAAGATCTAAGATAATACCCGAATGGAAATTCATCTTGGTCAATTTATCAACCTTCGGTTTTTATCAATACTACTGGATTTATAAAAACTGGAAATTTCTCAAAAATGAGCAAGATCTAAAGATTTTTCCCTTAATAAGAACATTGCTATATCCATTTTATGCATATAGCCTATTCAGCAGATACAAGATATTTCTATTCTCGAAGGGAATCCGCGTCGACTATTCTCCCGTGGCAATGAGCGTTGCCCTGATCTTATTTGTTCTGTCGCAAAAGCTACCGGATCCGTTCTGGATCATCTCGACTTGTTCATTCGTCATTTATTTGCCTCTATTAAAGGACATCAACGAATATTGGAAAATCAAAGAGGCAGGGGCAATGCTTGTTAAAAGTAATTACCGCTGGATTCAATATATATTTATTGCGATTGGACTAGTATTCTATTCTACTACGGTAACATACCTAATATTATCTTCGTTAAAACTAGTACCCCCACTTTGATCAATATTCTTTCTGCGGCAGCATGAAAAATGAAAAGATTCGGAACTGATTTAATGGAAACGGATTAATTTGCCTAAATCGGGAAAAGTGGTGGATTTAGTGGGTATAGAAAGAAAAATTGTAATCATTGATGGCAAAGACGGAGTCAAAAATTGGAAGAAGCTGAAAGGTTCCTTTTCGTAGGTGGTTCGCGCGATTCCTTAATATATTCCTATACTTACCTGCATCGAATTTTATTGTATATTTAATTTATTCCGGAGCAAATAATGCGCCGATAAACCGACTAAACATTGCAGGAGTCGTAGCGATATTTTTGGTATGGCCGCTTTTCGAATCTTTATTGATTTGGAAATTTGGTTCTACTTTCGGTAAATACCTTTTAGGAAATCAAGTTATAAGGAAAAACGGAGAAAAAATTAAATATTCAACTTCCGTAGCTAGAGTTTTTGCGGTGATGCTTTTTGGATACGGTCTATGGATACCGGGGTTAAGTTTTTTTACTCTACTTTATTCTCTCACGGTAATCAAGAGAAAGGAATCTTACTAGGACAAGATATTAGATTTGCAAGCAGTTAGCGAAAAGATGAGCGTAAAAAGATTTGGGATTGCAGTCGTAACATTTGCTTTGGAAATTTTTCTTTTAGCCTTAGTAGCCGCAATTACTAATAAATAGTTGGTTCGGGAAGATGAAGTCACTGGTTAAACTTTTTTGCGTTCTCTACCTTGTATTAGTCTTGCCACCTATAGATGGCCAAGACTCTCGTATAGTTCTGCGTTTTGAAACCGAAGCAGAATATGTCGATTTTTTCTATGCTCTCGAACCTGTGCTGAAACAAATTTATCCCGATATGTCTTTAGGCTGGGTTCAGAGAAATACCTCTCAATATGAATCGGATATAAATAATATTATTCTGCTGGCGGATCGCGATTTCAAAAATAAAAGGAAAGTATTTTTGACGGAAATCAAGTCGGAAAATTTTGGTCAGCAAGCAAGCTCGATAGTAGAAAAGGGATATGCTGTTCTCGCAAAAAGGAAAAAAACAAAACCAAATGAAGCAAGTTGGTTGGTAATCATTGGATATTTGGATAATGGAAAGATATTAATCGTCAATGACTCTAAACTGGGCCCCGCCTTACAAATCGCTCCAAGAGATGTCGGAATAGGATACTATCTTTTTACGGAAGATAAAGCCGCCAAGAAAAAATGATCTTCACCTTAAAGAACTAAACGATTCAGGAAACGTATGAAAGGAATAGCTATCTTGTTGATTGTACTGTCTTTAGGGACGGCGGATTGCCAATCTTTGGGAACCGCTAGCGTAAGAGAAAAAACGAATAATTTTCAAACCATACTGCGTAAAAATGGCCTTTTAATTCGCCAAGTAGTTCCACCGAAATTTACACCTGTGGCTGTGGATGCTGAAATACCTTTTCGCCACAACTATGCGATAAAATCAACGGATGGAGAGATCGAAATCCGATATAAGATTATCTCGATTCCCGAATATCTTAAGGAGTTCGAAGAAGTTAAAAAAAATTATCCACAAGCGATCCTCGTCCCTCCGAAGAAAGACGACTATCTAAAAGAATTTATTATGAATTTACAAAATTTAGCCGGCAAACCGGAAAATATAATGGGCTCCAAGCCGTTTCCCGAAAAAGCGGTGAAAGATGAGTTTGGCGCCGACTGGGGCAGCAGTTCCCATTTAATATTGAATCCGGAATATGATAAAAAATATACATATTGTATGTTGGTCGTGTTACACAAAGATCAAGTAGCCGACGTGTACGTTATGTATTTGGCGAAAGACCTGAATGAACTCACGAAATTTTTAAAAGAAACCCACCTATTTTACAATATAAGATTTCTTTGAAGCAATACACCCCTTCTCCATCAGAAGATCTGAACCGAAATATCCGTCGGACTCACAATAGGTTGGGTACTGGGGTTCTGGTACGTATACTGAACCATAAGAATCCCGGAAAATGCGATGGGAAATTTATATGCAACACTGTTCGCTGAAGAGGACGTCATTTGGAGAGAAAGACCGGTCGCTACATCTACGTTCTTACAATATTTCTCGGGGGCAATTCTAATTCCTGCGTTCGTGCTGCCTCCAAAAAGTAAGTCGTATACGTGGAGTAAAAACTTACGCTTTGATTTGCCTGAATATTAATCAAATAATATGCGTTATACGTGTAGATATTGTCGGGACTAACCTGGCCCAATTTTAAAATCCGGGGATTGGTGGAAACCGTTCCCGCCCCGAACATGCAACTGGAATTCAACAATAGTAAGTTGTTGATGACCGAATCCGTTTCACTTTTACCGTGCTTGCAAGAAAGAAAGACGAAGAAAGACGAAGAAAATTGAGACTGCTATTTTATGGATTTGATTCATATATTCGCAAATTCGTTCCCCTAAAAACCAGATTCCAACCAACGACTTATAAAGCAATCAATTGCTTCAAAAGATATCGTTACGTCCGGCATCCGCAAAAACGAACTTGACTTCGCGCTTTCACCTCCGAACATAAAATTCCTCACAAAAAAGGCAAGAATCGAATGACGCAATCTTCTCGACCCTCTCTACTACATATCGCGATTGTAATCCTGTTTCACATAACGTTCTCCGCTTGTTCCACGACAGAAGAAAAACGTCCTCGTGCACTTACACCGGACCTCAAAAAAGAAGTCATCTTACAAATCCGACAACCGGCCGGATTCCAAGAGGCTTTGTTTTATCCCTATTACCGCGAGTCGCCGATGATAAAAGTCAACAATAAGTGGATCGAAAAACAAACCCTCGAGGCCTCTGATCTGACCTTCCTAGAAAAGGGCACGCGAAAAAGCCTCGAAGCCTGGGGCGCCGACTATAAGGAAAGAGGATCGGAAGGCCAATTCACGAAGATTACCCTAGTTCCGATTCGATTGCTTCTGATTCCCGATTACCTAGGATTAGCAGAATACCTGGTGATTATCCAGGATCCTCAAACCCGAAAGGAATGTACAAAACGCTTCGGGACTTACGTAGCCGGAGAGTATTCGGATTCTCTCATACGTAAAATCCTCTGGAAGGGAGCTGCGGAACGAACCGGACAAGCACTCTCCGAATGCTCCGGAGTGCAAGTTCCTCCGACCCCCGAATATGTATTTTCTCCCAGTCTCTGGGAATTCGGTAGCGGATTTTGGGACCTCTTCGGCGGAGAACCCACACGCTACGTCGTAAAATACTCGGAGACCGAAAAAGATACTGTTGCTCGCTTGCCGGAAAAGATTCGTTACACGGAATGCGTGTATATCGTGGCCAACCCCTCCGGTGCCCGTTGCGGACATTACGGAACCTTTACCACACCCCCGATCGATTGGAAGACTCGGTACCGCGAGTTGCGCACTGAGGATCTCCTACGGGAAATCAGATAAATTCCCTCTCTAAAATTAAAGATTCGTAATAATCACCAGTAAGAACAGGAAAAACGGAAAAAGCCAAGTCAGAATCGCTCTTCCATAATTCTGGTCGAAGACGACTCTACACATCCGAACATAAAAAAAGCACTGAAGGATCACACCCGAAAAGAAAAGGATTCCGTTCAGGCTCAAAAAAGTTACCATCTGAAATACGTCTGTGCGAATGCTCGCAGGCGAGATATTAAACAGAATCAGGACGGGAAAAAAAGTCAAAAGAACGTACAGACCCGACGAAAAAGCGATCCCTAAAATTCGTGCAAAAGAACGCTCCTTCTCCCCCAGAACCCAAAGAGCCAGATAACTACTCCCTGCCGCATATACCTGAAACAAGATCAAAGAGCCCGACAAGAAAAAGATACTATAGGGAAACGAGTTCATCAGATATAAGGACCAAGCGATCTTCTTCTGAAGATAAAACTCCCTCATCTGCCTGGAATATTCCTCCAAGTAAGGAAGATTGAATAAGGAAACGAATAGATTGAATAGGATATAGGTCCCCAGGAATAGACAGAAAATCTGAACGGTCTGCTTCAGGAATTCGGAAGGAGAAAGCTCTTGAACGGATCTCGGATCCGCGCCGAAAGCCCAATTCCTAAACAAGTATCTCGTGTATATGTTGTTTGTCAAAAAAGTCCGAATGGATTCCGAATTCAGTTTCATTTTCTTTTTCCTTTATGGTGTTTTTTTGTCGGAGTCGTCGGTTCCGTTTTCGGGACGATTCGTTCTTCCCTTTGTTCTAACTGACGGTCCATTGCCCAGGTTCCGCGAAATACGATCAAACCTTCGGGGGAAACGAGAGTGCCGAATCCGTCTCTTTTTCCTCCTTTCCACGATCCAATGTATTTGGAACCGTCTACATACATATAAATTCCTTCCCCTTCGGAAATCACACCGTGGGAATAGGTTCCCGAGAGGCTTGTGCCGTCGGGTAGTCGTAAAACTGCCTTCCCTTCCGGTTCATCGTTCAACCAATAACCTTTCAAAACGGTACCATCAGCCCAAGTGTACGTTCCGTTTCCCTGTTTATGATTCATGACGAACGTACCTTCATATTTGGCGCCATTCGGATAAGTATATTCGCCTTCGCCGTGCTTGAGCCCGTTTAACCAACTACCCTGAAAATAATCTCCCTGGGGATTTCGGTACACTCCGTATCCGACAGGAACCTTATCCTTCAGCATCCCTTCGTAAATGTCTCCGTTACGATATTCCAAGGAGCCGAGACCGTCCTTACAGTTTCCGGAGATGCACTTGGCATTTCCCCACGACCGTAAAAACAGAAAAATCACTGCAACAAAAACGATGGCGACTGCGACTCTAATCGATCCGGACAGAGCGCGGAATCTGGAGGACACAATCGCTGCAATGGATTTCAAAAAAGGAACGAAACCTTTTCTTCCTTCTCCTATCTGAGACGATGGTGGAGCCTGAAACGTCCGAGGCGCCGGGGATTCCGTGATTTTGGGTTCTTTTTTTTTCTTCATAAAGATTCCTCGAAACTCATTTGGTTTTCTTTTTGGTCTTGCGTTTCGACAAGATAGGTTCGGAAACTACGGAGACAATTTCGGAAACGGATAATTTCTCGTTCGACGTCGAAGATTGGAAGCGAACGAAATAAAGCCCGAGCATGGAACATGCCATTCCGACTAGAATCGTAACTTCGAATTCCATCAGGAATTTACCTCCTTCCCTAGGAAACAGAATCTGAGGGAGGAAAAAAATCGACACCGCGAGAAAGGACTCCCTACCCCAACCTGCCGACTTCAATTTCGGATTTCTGACCAAAAATAGAGATTGAAAACATACGACCGCGACCGTGAGAAGCAATGCGAGATAAACCGGAAGAGAAAGCGAGCCGAAGACGAAAGAAGCCAGGATCAAAGTCGCGAAAAAGATCGGTAAGCTCGCGAGTAAAATCGGCAAGGGTTTAAAAAATGATTCGAAATAGGACGCCAAAATCATGAAGATCAAAAGAAAGGAAAAACCCAAAACTCCGTAAAGACGACGTTCTGTCTCCACGATCCTCTCCATATTCCTGCCTAATTCGATAAAATAGTTTTCGGGAAGGTCCTTACCGAGCTCTTTAAGTACGGAATTTTTGATCTCTGAAAAAGAAAGCCCCGAACTCAAAATGGAAAAGGATAGGGTTCTTTTTTTGTTTTTTCGGAAGATCTTCGTAGGGGTTCGGGACTCCTTTTTTGAGGAAAGTTCGGGGACGGGAATGTATTTCCCCATTTGGTTTTTAACGACCAACTTTTCCAAACTTTGGGGGGAGTTCCTGAATTCCTTAAGAGCGCGCAGGCGAATATCCAATTCCCGGTTATCATCCAGGAATTTAGAAATAACCGAACCTTGGATCGCCGTTTTCAAAAAGCCTGCGACCTCCGAGTTACTCAAAGTGGAATTCGAAATTTTCTGATGATTCAGAGAAAGCTCTAATTCGTCCCTGGGGGCCTTATAGTTCAGGATCACGTCTTCCACTCCGGAGATAGAGGAAGCTTTTCCCGCCAAATCCTGCGCCAAATCGTTTAGGCGATTATAATTATCTCCCAAAATATCGATCTTTACTTCCTTGAATTTGGAGGATTCGGATTCCCGTGAAAAGTAACAAAAAGCAGGCTTTAAACCGCCGACTTCTTTTTTGATACCGTTGATAAATTCGTCCGATTTGATTTTACCCTCGTCTAGAGTGATCACCAAAAAGGAATGCCCCGGCTCGATCCGCGACGCAACTTCGGTAACTCCAGGGAACTGAAGGATCTTATTCTCCACTTCCTTTGTAATCGCGTCCGTTTGCGGAAAATTAAAATCAGCGGGGAGCTCCACAAAACCCAAAATCTTTCGGTTTTCCACCGAGTAGAACAATTCTTTTTCCACCGAAACGAATCTCCAAATCCCCAAAATAACGATCACCAAAAACACAGGAATGAGTCGCCGCCGAGAAAGATGGAAACGAGAGGGAAAATCCGGGAGACTCGTATAGGAATCGGACTCTTCCATAGGAATCATCGTATAATTGCGCTGGAATCTCCTCCGTGCAAGATCTAGAATACTGTGCAAAGGGCCGAAAGAAAAATAGCAGAGACTAAGATACAGGGAAAGAAACGTCCCGAATCGTAATGTCGATTCTCCGGTGTCTCGATCCAGGTAGTAGAGAGGAAAACAAAGGGAAAGAACGATGATGACAAGCGACAAAAATTCTCCCGCGGTATGTTCGAAGTCGAATTCTTCCCCGTATTTTCCTCCTTTGGACAGAAAAGGATAAAGTACGATCCACAAAGCGAATCCGATCGTTTCTGCGCAAAGGACAATTATGTCGTAGTTTGCCTTAAAGACGAACAGCAGAAATTGGAACAAAAAAAAGATTACGATAAATTGAACTAGTAAAGTGGAAAAAACTTCGAAGTTACCGTATTTCTTTCGAACCAAGAGGGAAATTCCCAGAGCGATCATACCGAACACGACGGAAATAGCGGTATTACGGTAAGTTTTGCGGACCGTATCCGACTGGTCGTAAGCGATATTAAATTTGACGTGCGGGAGTTTCAGCTCCGCTAAAGTCTTATCGACGTCGGAAGAAATTTGAAGGGGATTCCCTACGGAAGATTTATAAACGTAAACGCTAACGGTGTCTTTTCCGTTGATCCGAGCTGAACTGGACTCGTCCCGAAAAGAGTAGGAAATGTCGGCGACCTCCTCCAAAAAAAACGTCTTACCCGATTCCTTGGAAAGAATGGGCTGTTTTTGGATCTCCCGTAAATTACGGTACTTGCCGGACAAGAACATGTTGAAACGGTTTCCTTCCGATCGTACCGAACCAATGGAGGCGGATCGATTGTTTGCCTGCAGTACTTTCTGAATTTCATGCAGGTCTAAACCGTAGGCCCGAAGCTTTTGCATGTCACAGCCGATCAGAATTTCCCGGAGTTTGCCGCCGGACGCAGCGATTTTGCTCACGCCCTCTATATTTTCCAAATACCGTTTCAGTTCGTTATCCGCAATACTCCGTAGGGTCGTAAAATCGAACTTATCGCTTTCTAGCGAAAGAATCAGTACCGGCTTTTGATCCGGATCATAATGATAGATCATCGGCTTATGCACTTCCCGCGGAAATCGACCCGATACGAGATCCACTCGTTCCCGGATCTCTAATCCCTTCAGATCCAGATCGGAACCTTTCTGAAATTCCACGTTGATTTCGGACCTACCTCGTTCCGCGGAGGAACGAATCTCCTCGATCCCGCCCACGCTGGAAATGATCTCCTCAATCGGAATCGTTAGCGTTTCTTCCACAGTACCGACATCCGCTCCCGGATATTCCACGGAGATCGTCAATCCAGGATAGTCCGAAGTCGGAAAGAGAGTCAGCGGAACCTGAAAAAAGGAAAGGACCCCGAACAACAACAGGCCTGCAAAAAACATGGCTACTGTAAGAGGTCGTTTCAGATTTCGATTTCGGCTCTCTGGTTGCATAAACTCATCAGCGCGCCTTACGGCTCAATAAATGAAAGAAAAGGACGGGAATCAGATACAAGCTAAAGAAAAAGGAAGTGAAGAGTCCCACGATCACTACGATCGCCATCGGAGATTGGAATTCGGTACCCCTCTGAAGTTCGAACATGATGGGAATCAAACCGAGAATAGTGGTGGCGTTATTCATCAGAATAGGTCTCAAAACGATCCGCCCGCTATCTAAAATCACTTTCTTCAAGGGGAGATTCTGTTTTAAAAGGAGATGAACGTACTCGTAATAAAGAGCAGCGTTGTCTACGACGACTCCAAGTAAAAGCACGAGCCCCATGAAGGAACTCACGTTAAGACTCTTTCCAAAAAGAAACAATGCCGGAAAGACCCCGATAAACATAAGAGGGATCGTGCAAATCATAATCAAAGAATACAATAGAGATTCGAATTGGCTCGCTAGCAGCATATAGATAAGTACGATCGCTAAAACGAAGGAAAGGCTAAGGTCGGAAAAGGATTTCTCTATATTCTCCTGTTCGCCCGAGAATTTAATCCGATAACCGTCAGGCAACTTCAGACGCGAAATCGCATCCTTTACGTCTTCAATCGGATTATTGGCCGCTTTCAAGTCCAGATCGGCGGTAGCAAGATTCACCCGGGAATTCCCGGATCGAATAATGGAAATCGGAGAATTCGTCCTTTCCACTTTTCCGATCTGGGACAATCGCACCAAGCTGCCGTTCGGAGCCTGGATATTCGTATCCAAAATTTTTTGGAGGGAATCCACGTCTTCCTTGCGGAAACCCATACGAACATCCGTGCTACGATCCGCGACCTTGATTTTGGTGACGATCGATCCGTAATTGGCGATCCTAAGATAATTGGACAGATAGTCGTTATTAAGGCCGAGCATGCTAGCCTTAATGGGGTCGAAACTCAATTCGTATTCGATCGCTTTATCCTCCATGCTGAGGCGAGGATCTTTGACGCCCGGAATTTTGGAGAGAATGGATTTCAGCTTTTCGCCGATATCGCTCAAAGTACGGAGATCCTCTCCCAAAATCTCCAAGCTAAGTCCGTTAGAGTCCGGAGAAACCACGGAGGCGAGAATATCACCGCTGTTCTCGAAATGAAGTTCCACTTCTTCGGAAAAATGGAATTTCTTTCTCACACTTCGGATAAACGAGTCCGAAGATCTCCCGCCATCCTTTAACACGACCCGGATAGCCGCCCGATTTGTCCCCCAATTGCCGTTTCTTCTTCCGGACAATTGATCTTCTTCGTATCCGATCCTAGAAATGACGCTTTTCGTATCTTTTTCCGCAGATAAAACCCTCTCCACGGACTCCACCGCATCGGATGTGGCCTCCAAAGAAGAACCATTCCTCGTTTTTAGTAGAATCGAAAACTCTCCTGTATCCACCTTTGGAATAAATTCCTTCGGAATAATAAAAAGAAACGCGATCGAAAATACGAATAAAAGACCAATCAAAACGAAGAGAGATTTTGGTTTATCTAAATAATGGGAAAGACGCGCTTCGTATTTTGCTAAAAGATTCCTATGAAAATCCTCGGAACGCTCGAACACTTTTTCCTTCAAGAAGGCCGGTTCCAAAGGAATATCGTAAAGAACGACAGTCAGCATCGGAATCACGGTCAAGGAGGCGAATAAACTCATCAAAAGCGAGATAGTGATTGCGATAGCCATTTCGCCGAAAACGATACCGATCATACTCTTAAAGAAAATGATCGGAAGAAAGACGATAACGGTAGTAAGAGTTGCGGAAACGACCGAGCCGGTCACTTCCGACGTTCCGTTCACTGCCGCCTTTGCGACTTCCATTCCTCTGGATAGATTCCTTTCGATTGCGGAAAAAACCACGTTACTGGTATCGAAAAGCATCCCGATGCCGAGCGCCATACCGCCCAAGGACATCATGTTAAGGGAAATGCCGAAGATATAAAATAAAAGCAGAGTGGAAAACAAGGAAGCCGGAATCACCGTCAGAAGAATCAACGGACTCTTAACGTTTCTCAAAAGGAAAACAAGTACGAAGAAGGCCAAAATCATTCCGGAAACGAGAGCGCCTGTAACCCCCGAAATGGATTCCTTGATGAACTTGGATTCGTCATATACGATCTCGGCTTTCAGTTCGTTTTTGAACTTGTTGTTGATCGAGGTAAGCTCTCTCTGAACGTTGTCGGAGATTTCGACGGAATTCCGTCCCGATTCCTTATACAAATACGCGATGATACATTCTTTACCGTTATATCTTGCGATTCCGGTTCTCTCTCGATACCCCGAACGGATCGCACTGAACGATCCCAAACGAATAGGAATCCCCTGGGAATTATTTCCGACTATGGTTTCCGCAATGGATTCGATCGAATCGTACTCCCCGACCGCTCTCACGAGATAATCCTTATCCCCGACCGGAAGGCTGCCGGCGGGAGCGCTTACGTTGGAGGAATTGATTGCCCGGCGGACGTCGAACAAAGAGATATTATACGCATTCATCTTATCGGAATCGATTTGTACCGAAATTTCCCGCTGAAAACCTCCGGAAAATTGAACGGAAGCAAGTCCTTCGATCCGCTCGAAATAGACCCTAACATTGTCGTTCAAAAAGGATCGAAGATCCCGATCGGTGATTCTACCCTGCGGAAAAATTACGATTTCCTGAAATGCAGAAAGGGAAGGATCGAACCTGGTAACGACGGGTTTACTTGCGTCCTGAGGTAAAAGATCCCGTACCAAATCGATCCTTTCGCGGACATTGATGACCGCGTATTCCAAGGAGGTACGGTTCGAAAACTGGATCGTAACGACCGACCTGCCTTCGAAAGATTCGGAATTCACCGATTCTACTCCGCCGACAGTGCCTACCGCGTCTGATACGGGTTTTGTGATCAGATTTTCCACTTCTTCGGCGGAGGAATTCGGATACGCAGTAACGATCGTTACTTTCGGAAACTCGAGTTCGGGCATCAAATTGATCTTCAGCCTCTGTAAGGCGATCAATCCGAACATTACCAGGGCCGTCCAAACCATGGATACGGTTACGGGTCGGCGAACGCAAAACTTAAGAATGCTTTCCATTAGCGGACAAAACTAGGAGAGACCGCCATACCGTCTCTAAGCTGAGACAAACGATCCAATAAAATGACGTCGTCCTTCTGGAGACCTTGGAGGATTTCGATTTCGTCCCCCTGCTTCTTGCCGATCTTAACGTCGTTCGTATAACAATGACCTTCCCTTACCAAAAAGACGGAGTTCCTGCCGGAATCATTCGAAAGGACAGCCGTGGAAGGAATCAGGATTGTCGGAACCGGCGATCCCAATACTACGTTGGCCCGGATGAACATTCCGGGCTTCAATCTCCTATCCTTATTATCCACTAAAGCGCGGACTTCTACGGTATGTGCCTTTTGGTCCACCAAAGGGCTAACTGTCTCCACTTGGCCCCGAAACTTGGACTCCTTATAAACGTCGGCCGTAAATTCGACTTTCATCCCTTTCTTCAAAACGGTCGAATCCGTTTCAGAAATATTCAGAACTCCGTAAACCTTATCGATATTGATTACGGTTAGAACCGCCTGGTTTCCGGAAGTGCCCGTTAGAAGTTCCCCTTCGTTTTTGTATCTTTTGGCAACTACACCCTTAATAGGAGAAAATATGATCGTTTCCTTGAGCATCGTCTTGGTGGAGTTCACCTGGGCCTCATGTGATCTAAAAACCCCGTCCGCGACCTCTAACTCCGCTTTTTCGATCTGGGTATTGATTTCTTTAAAAAGCTCGAGTTTGTCCTCTCTCGATTTTGGTACAACGAAACCGTTTTTTATGATGTCTTCGTCTGTAAGATTAATGCTATGGATTTCCAAATCCCGTTTTGAAATGCCGAAGGACGTTTCCTTTGCCGTAAGATTCAATTTGGCGGTCTCGAATTCTTCGCGGCTCATTCCCCCAGCTTTATAAATCTCTTCAATACCGAGAAACGTATTACGAGCCTTTTCCAGTTCCTCTTTGGTCTTTTCAAAAACTGCGCGGCTTTTTTCCATCTCCTGGATTTTGGCGTACACGCCCATCCGCGCCTTATCGTATTTTTCCTTCGCCAATTTGACCTGAGACCGGGATGATTCCAAAGTCGCCTGCTGTTTCATCAATTCGAGTTCCATCTGGAGACTTTCGACTTTAAACAGTTTTTGCCCTTGAGAAACTTCTTCCCCTTCCTTTACGAATATTTTTTCCAGCCGCCCGCCGATTTTGGAATATAAATCCACCTTTTCGGTAAAATCGATTAAACCGGAAATATCGATATTGGGAGAGATCGACTTTTCATCCACTTTCATTGCGGAAATCGAAACAGCTCCTTGCTCGACTCCGAATTCCCTAGCATCATCCTCACGCCTAAAGGAACTTAGGGGTTTAAACAGCGTGGAATCCAATTTAGAAAAAAACTTGTTCGACGAGCCGCGGGAAAGTCTGGAAAAAAGAAAATAAATGCCTAAGTATATGAAAAATACGTAAACTATATACCGAAGAAAACGATTCGACAGCAAAGACTGAAAAAAAGATCGCATATATGACGTTCCGAAAGATAATTTTTTGCGACGATTGTCCCTAAAATCAGTCCTTACCGATCAAAGATTCGAATTTTTTCAAATGAAAAGCCGCCTTTTCCGATAACTTCGCCTTTCCATAAATCGTCGCAAGATGTCTGTGCGCTAAAGCGATCTGGCCGGTCTGCATGACGATCTGATTATAATGCTGGATCGCCAAATCAGTTTTTCCGACTTCTTCCATAATCATCCCGCCGATCATTAGGGCCTCTAGGTTGCCGTTGTCCCGTTTCGAAAAGAATTGTAGGTTATCGAAAAAATCCTTGTCGCGGACTTTACCTGCAAACTGCGCTTTAATCACCCAAAGCAGTACGTTTAGATTATCGGTATCCTTTTTGTACAATTCCCGAAAATACTTCGTCGCTTCTTTGAAATTTAACTCGTAATAATACAATTTTCCTAGATTAAAAAGGGTGTCTTTATAATCCGGATCTTCCTTATAAATTTCCGAAAAGATCTTGATGGCTCCTGCCCGATCGTTCTTTGCGAACAGAGTCATACCCTTATTATACTTTTCTTCCAACTTTTTGGAATCCGTACCACAACCTGCAAACGACAGTATGAATAGCATAACGACGAAGACTTTGCTCATTAGTATCGAATATCTCTTTAAAATTTCCACCAAGGTCTCTTTTCTTCCTTATTATCTAATCGATCTATGATCCTGGAACAAACCGAATGCAAAAGTTCCGCTTCGCTTAAAGTCTTGCCTTCGATCGTATAATTGATACTGCGTACTATTTTTCCGGATTTATCGAATATTTCTAAAAAGATCATTCCACTCTCCGTCTTATCCAGCATTCTGCGATTGTCGCTCATTGCTATCGCACCCTGAATTAGGTAATCAAAATTAGCGGAAGCTCCTATCGCTTTGATTTCGGATTCTTTCAAAATCCTGGAACTCAAATCTTGACCGCCTGCGGGTAAGGTTGCACCCAAAAGGACCTTACTAGGTTCGTTGGAGGACTGCTCTAACAGTTTACTTTTGGCTGCATTCGGGTCTTCGGTCGACCTCACATAATCTTCTAAATTTAAAATTCCGTATCCCGAATTCAATAGGGAAAATCTCAGCATGCTGGCAAGATTCCTCGTACTGAAAGGATCGAAGTGACTGTCCCGATTTTCGATAAAGCCCAATAGATACGTGGACTTGACCGCTTCCGGCTTGGAAGCTATCCTCACCGTCCCGGAATTAAAATAGTTTAGGTTCAAACTGGCACATGAAACGGACCAGAAGAATATCAAAAACGAAAGAGAAATCCTCATAAAAACTCTATCTCCGTATGAATAACACAACCTCTCAATATCGATTTTCATTGGCTGATAAACGAAAACGAAAAGGGCGAGTTGAGCGCTCGACCGTTAACGTCCGTAGCTGAGTTCGAAACCGATAACGTGTAAACCGGACCGTTCGGACTCGGAGTAATGGACGGGAACGCGGTTGCCGGAGCGACCGGTGTGACCGTAAAATCGAAATTGGCATTAGTCAGATTATAATCGCCGGAACTTCCGAACGCCGCATTCCCTCCGCAGCTCGCTTCCAATTCGGAAAAAACAAGATCCAAAACGCGGCATCCGTACGGATAGGCGGCCTGGCAATCTCTCCAAGTCCAGGATGCCAAACGTATCACCGTGGACGTGCCGGAAATTCTGCTTAAAGATACGGCAGGAATCGTCGTCCCGGAACTCATATAATTATTAAATACGATCCGGAAATCGTCCGTGGTTTGGTCTAAACAGGATGTGGAGGTACCTTGGCCGTCATCCCCTCCCCTAAATTGATAGGAACTCGGAGAGAGTACCGAAAGAGAAGAATCCCACCAGCAATAGCCTAAAGACCAATTGCCTCCGGTAGAACTCCCAGTGCCGGGATAAGTACCCGAACCGGCACAGCCGGGACTACCGACTTGACTGACCAGACCGATCGCTTGTACCGCGGGACTCGGATTCAATCCTACGGCAACGAATGAAGCCGTCGTTGTCTGCGGAAACGGAATCAGATTAGCGGTAAGCGCGGATGTTCCTATGGCAATCGTATATCTAGTTCCAAATCCTAAAGTCGAATCGGTCACAAACGTCAAAGTTTGATTTCCGCCTGACCAAGTGAATTGTCCCGACAAACTTGGTGAAAAAGAAATGGCATTTTGGGTACTTTGCGGATCCATCGGAGTCGTAAAGTTAAAGGTAATTGTATTACTTGTAGGGTTTCCCATACAAGCATTGGTAACAGTACCAGTTAAAATATTCACCGGTGCGCCGATCCCGACTTGACAGCCTGCTTGTGAGCCCGCCAATACCGTAAGCGAACTTAGGCCCGGAGCCGCATTATTGGTTCCTACTAGAAAGCTCGCCTGCACGCCCTGTTTTAGGGAAATATTGGATTGATCCATCGCCTGAGAACCTATGGATATCGTATAACGTTGGTTATAGAGTAATGTAGTATCCGGCGTGATCGTCAGAATGCTGCTCGACGTCCAAACGAAATTGGCGGAAACACTAGGACTGATCGTAATCGCGGATGCTGTCGCCTGCTGGTTCATCGGTCTCGAAAAATTGATGACGATTTGATTCTGAAGTGGATTTCCCATACATGCATTGGAAACATTTCCGTTCAAAAAATCGGAAAGAGAAGCACTCGAAGCGTTACACGCAGCCGCGGTTCCGGCAAAAACGAACATATTCGAAACACCAGGATTCGTGCCTAAGCTGGAAACGGATCCTACCGCAAAAGAGGCGCTAAAAGGATTCGCGATATCCATACCGTTCGGATCTTCGCAGGCTTTTGTCAAAGTGAACGTATAGGTTCCCGCATTCAAAGCCGACGAAGGAGAGAAATTCAGAATCAGATTATTTGTATTCGAAAAAAAACCTGAAGTTTGTGGGGAAATCGAAAAGGCGGTCTGACAACTATTGATGTTCATCGCCCGGCTAAAACCCACGGACAAAGTCTGATTCGAAGGAAGGTTTTGCTGACCAGAGATTGGATTGCTGAAGATCACTTTCGGCGGCTCATTCTCCCCCAAAAAGGGATCCAATTTCAGGAGTTTATTCGAAAGTTTCTGGCAATCACCGAACAAAACCAAGCTAACCGAATAGAAAAGAAAAGATTTGTAAAAGTCAATTTTCATAAGATTCCATAGACTCCTGAAATAAACATTCACCTACCCATCGGAGGCGAATCGCCTTCACTGGGCTCGACGCCGGCGGCTGTTTTAGGATCCCGATTTGTTAGAAGAGCGGCAATTAAAGAGTTTCCTCGTCCTTTTTCATACCGAACGAGTTTACTCTCTATAGGGTCGATATTCGCGGTTAAAGCGACTTCATAGCAACTAACTATGTAACTAGCCAAAGAGTCCGTCAGTTCTTGTTGCGATTTAACGAATTCCAATTCGGCATTTAGAACTTCTTCTTTTTTAGATTGCCCGACCCCGAATCTTGTGTTCCCGATTTTAATCGATTCCCACTGGAGTAAAACTCGGGAATTTGCGATCTTTAGAAGTTCCCAGGACTCGGTCGTCTTTTCTATGCTCTTCTGCACCTCGACCCCGACTTGGATTTCTAGATTCCTATAATTTAAAAGCGCTTCGGTAAGTTGAACCTCTCCCTCTAAAATTTTTCTAGAGTAAGCAAGGTTATCAAAAAACTTAATTTGAGTGGATTCATAACCGTTTAATCCGGGCCCGACGGTTTGATTCCCGAAACCGGGATAGGTTTGGATCCCGGTCCCGTCCTTTTGGACACCAAGGTTACCGTTACTTTGCACGATATTACTGCCAAACGGAATGACCAAATTGAAGTTCATACCGTAAATATCATGTCTCAACGGAAAATCGTTTCCGTTTTTACCCGCATATCCGCCCATATACACTTTCGGAATCCAATAATTGTCCGCCAACTTCTTTTCGTTCTTTAGGCGCTTGACGATCACTTGGGATTTCTTAAGATCTTCTCTTGTGTTCAAAGCTCGGATAACGGACTCATCTATGTCGAATTTTGGCGATGAAATGTGGAAATCAATGAATAGGTTTTCTTCTATATCCAGATCGACATGATAATCCAGAGCTAAGATCTGCTTGAGTTCCAAAATGGATTGATTGTATTCGTTCTTATATCGCAAAAATGCGTATTCCGCCTGTTTGACTTTAGTGGAGATATCGTTTAGTTGGATTTTGGAAATGAAACCCTGCGAATGCTCTATTCTTGATCTCTTAAGAGTCTCCTGCATTTTTTCGACGGACTTCATCCCGATCTGTATTTTCCCCTTGGCAGCCAACGCTTTAATATAAGCCTTCTGAATATCTAGTTTCAGTTTTGCAGCGTTGATTTTGAAGTCCTTATCGTTAAGAACCTCGTTTAACCTAGCGATTTCCACCTGTAAATTGGCTTCTCCTCCGTCGAACACCAATTGTTGAACGGTCAATCTAATATCGTTATAAAGATTATCCAACGATCCGACATTGACGTTTCGGAGTCCCATATATTGAACGCCGACTTTCGGGAGGAATTCCCGCCAACGTTCAGTAATAACCATTTTAGAAATCTCTTTCTTAGATTCTAAAGTTCTTAATAACACATTGTTCGTAGTTCCGATCAGAACAGCGCGATCCAAATTCACTGGAATTTTAACTTTGGTGATCGAAATATATCTTGTGGATTCCGAAGAGAGAGGAAGAGAAAAGAAAACACAAAGGATAAGAGAATAAGAAAAGAGAAAGATTCTCTTCTTTTTGAGCCGAAAAAGATTCATGCTTCGGCCTCATGATATTGAAATGCCGCACAAAAATGACCCATTACACATTTTGGCTTCAAAATGGAAAAAACTCTCTTAATTTGGAGACTTTTGTAAAACAGCATCTGCGGACAATTCATATTTTAATTCAGAAACCAAACCCTTAAATTGCATGACTTAGGTAACAGATATTCACGAAGTCTTTCCCCTCGCATGCATCAGGCAGATGTTCTGATCTATTTCGGATCCATTAAACCCGCTTCTTGATATATTAATTCGATACGCAACGGACATAATACTTACTAGATTTAGATGCGAATGGATTCACTAAGCCGTCGTTCATATACACGTACCAAGCATTGGAAGGAGACTGAGTATAGGAAGTCGATGACCAATAGTATGCGGATAATGTTCCCGGAAAATACGTGGAGTTTATGGCGGGATTCTTCTTGGAATAATCCGAGATGGATCGTAGCTCGTTTACGTTAGGTAATCTCCAGGATTTGGACGCCAAAGACAAAGTGTTACATCGATTCAATGCAGCTTGCCAAGTATATTGAGTCGCGGTCCCGGCCGAACAATTGCTTCCGGAAAGACCATCGGTACATTGTTCCCAGATCAAACCGGTTACATTATCCGTGATCGTTCCATCACCATTGTTCGTATAAGACGGTTGCGAGGCCGAAGTGCCGGCAGAAGAAACGCACATGATTCCGTTCTGATTCGGTTTGATATAATTGGACTGAGAACCGTCGGCAAGACTCGTAATCCAGGAATAGTAGGGATTCGGAAAGTAAGAAGTTGCCGTCCAAAAGTTCACCCAATAACTACCTCCTTGGCCCGAAGGAGCGTCATAAAAGGCCGCAGTATCGATCGCAGGCAAAGCGGACGAACCGTATTTGGGTAGTGTAGCCAACTCGGCTTGCGTCGGCAATCTCCATGCAGAAATACCTCCGTAATTCGCGGGTAAATATTTCGCACAGGCATTTACTGCGGAAAATAACGCAGGAGTTTGGCTATTATTATTATAGATCGGCCAGGGATCTATTTTGGTGGTATTTTGAACACATGTGTTCGGCGTTCCGGTTTTTACCTCGTAACCTAACGCGCAGGTTTTCCATGTAAGCCCCGTGACCAAATCTTTAGTGATATAATCTCCCGTATTGACCTTAGTCGGACCGCTATAATTGCGAGCCGTCTTACTTAAATACTGTCCATCCTGCCCGGTTCCGGAACAAGGAATCGGATTCCCACTAGAGTCCCAACAAGCGGATTGTCCCGTCTGTAATACAACGAATTTATTCGCCGGATTCAACCCTGTGGTAAAACTCAGTTTTAAATTGGAGGCGATCGGATTACCTGCAACATCCTGAAGCAAGCCCGACGGGACGATCCATTGGATATTCGTATTTTCCGGGAAATTCACCCAGGACAAATCCGCCTGCAACTTCGTATAATTCACATCCAGCCAAGTGAATGTAGCCGTCACATCGGTGCAATTGTAACCGGCGCCGTCGAATATATCCGTCTCAACCAGCGTGGTGGAATTGGAAGTACTGCAATCGTTCGAACTCGTTGATCCAATTTTACTAGGATTCATCGATTCGCTGAAAACCATCGTGATTCTTGCAGGAGAGCTGGAAATGGATAAACCCAAATTCGAAGGAATGGATGAGGACAAGGTCGGAGGAATATTGTCCTTTGTAATCGTTGCGGATAGAAATCCGTATTGGGGAGAAAGGCTAGCGTTCGCAACGCAGATCAAAACCGTATTTTGTCCGTTTGTAAAATTGGAATTATCCAGAACGCTGGCGATTTGCGAATTCGCAGAGACGGTACCGCCGATATTCGTACCTGTCGCCTGAACCCCGGAAGTGCAAGTACTGGCGGATCCTATAAAGATTTTATAAAAACCGGGAGAATTGGATTGCCAATCGATTTCGACTGTTGAAGAAACGGATGCGTTGATCGATCGACTTGCGGGAACGTACGCATTGATTGTGATCGTAGCGACGGTCGTATTGATCGTGTAAGAAGCGGAGTTAACGGAGGAAAGATTCCCCGCCCCATCCCTACCGATATACTTCAGAGTAGTCGCCCCTGCACCCAAAGAAACCGGTGCGGAAGTATATACGGTGCCGTTCGTAACCACCCCCGTCAAAGAGTTGATTGCAGGGACTGTCCCGTCGGTAGTATAAACCACCGTGCAACTGCTGGAATCGACGCAACCTAAAGCAATATTCTGCGGAGCCGTTCCGAACGTACCTCCTCCCGGAGTTGGAGAAACGGAAGGTGAAACATCGTCGCGACTGATATTGAACATAAACTGTCCCGTCAAACCGGCAGTGACACAGATATAGATCGAATTCAATCCCGCGGCCAGTTGGCTCGCCAGAATGCTGGAATTGATCGCAGAATTGGCCGCTACCGTTCCACTTTCTATGATCGTACCGTCACTACAGCCTGTCGCATTTTGACGCACCGTGTACGAGCCCGACTGGTTGGACTGCCAGGAATAACTTGCAGAGTTCATGGCTCCACTATTGACACTAATGTATGGAGAACTTAAGGGAGTTGTAATGGAAATATTCGGAATATTATGGTTTATTTGATATACCGCAAGTTGCACGACTCCGGAATTTCCCGCCATATCCCTGCAAAAATATCTTACCGTATAGGATCCGTCTCCAGATCCGCCTACCGTAAAAGTAGCATTCGGAGGATCCGTCACATTGCCTACCAAGGGGGTAAAAGAAGGAATCGATCCGTCCGTAGTATAGATAATATTCCCGGGAGCGACGTTGTCCGCGCACATTACCGTAATGGATTGCGGACCGCCATAGGCCCCCGCGACCGGAAAAATCGCGCTAGTCGGAACCGTGGTATCGGCAAGAATCGAAGCGAGAATCGTATTATCCGCGACTCCGTCTCCGTTCGTATCATAACCGCTTCCCGGAATCACTAATACTTGATTTCCGGAACAGCTAATGCCTGTCTTTAAAGTAATCGTTCCGGAGGTATTGCAAAGAAAATAATCCGGATTTCCGTCTCCGTTCACATCGACTGCAAACGGATTTCCGCTAGCATTGTATAAGAATATCAAAACCGGAATTCCGCCGGCCCCTTGTAAGGAAATTCCTACGGCTGTACCTGCGTTGCTCGGATCGACGACGGTTCCTAAAACTTGAGGGCTAACTCCCCCGTTCAGGTCGAAAGATTGCCCGACAGCTAATGGGCTACTAAAAGCGGATCCTTTCGCTAACAGACTCAATAGGGAAACGATGGAAGAATGAATATCGCTGGAAGGTTTACAGCTGCACGAAACAAAAATCGCAAAAACAAAATTCAGAAATCGCCAAAGGATACGGTGAACCGAAAGGTTCGGAGAGACTTCTTTTATGCTGATTTCCCGGAACATATATTTATTTAATATTTAATACCAAATAATAGGATAGTCGGTACTTGCTTTTTTTGTGCAACAAAAATTGCAGAAAATCGGCATTTTGAAAGATTCTAATCAATTTTACAAGAAGACGGTCGAAAAAAAGGAAAACCGACAGAATTGGAGATATGCTACATAAGAATATGTATTCCCAGAAACCCGGAAGAGTTGAGACCGAAGAAGGAGTGGCAAAAAGGAAACCGCTTATCACCCAGGGGATAGATGTCTCGGCATGGAAAAGAAATTCGTTTCCAACGATTCCCTGAAAAAATAACGTTTCCGAAAGACCTTCCTATGAGATTCCCCAGATGGATCCGACCACTACTCCTCTTTTTTTCCATCTTTTCGGGACTAAACGCCGAAGAAAAAGTCCTCGAAGGGAAATTACTGCAATTCGGAAGGCTTCTTCATTCGGGAGAAGAATTCGTAACTCTCATCTCTAACGACCTCGGCCCGGAACTATCCAGGCATGAAAAGGAGACCATCCGCATCCTTTGCGAAATGAAGGGAAAGAATTGCGAACCTCTTCGGTTCGATCTTTCTCCGTTCGCGGAACAGACAGGATTGGCTCCCTGGACTCTGAAAAAAATTCCGGACTATGTCGGTCGCGGTCTCTATTCCATCAACCCGGTCGTATCTCCGGACGGAAAGGCGCTGTTCTGGACGGTTTTTCGCCCCCAAGGAAGGCACGGAACCCAAAGAATCTGGATGGCGGAAAAAGACGAATTCGGAATTTGGAAGGACGGAAAGGAAATGCCTCCTCCCTTAAACAACGAACTTCCTACATCGGTTCTCGCGGCTCTCTCCGGAGGCAATGAACTCTTCCTGTTCGGGAGTTATGACGACGAAGAGCAGAAAAAAAAACTGGAGGACGAACTGCAGGAACGGAAAAAGGAAGCGTATCAGAACATAGACCGAGATCCGGAAGTCCATTCCAAAATCGAATCCATAGAAGAGGAATATCGGAAAAAAAAGGAAGCTCTCGCCCGAAGAGTCCCTCTCTACCGGAGCTACAAAGAGAACCAAAGCTGGTCCGTACCTAAAATCATACAATTCCCCGGGTTTTATAATCATTATAGAAAGAAGACCAATCCCTCCCAGGAAGTCTTCGGAGGCTCTACGCTTTCCAGCAACGGAAGAGTCCTGATTTTTTCCGTCCAGCGAGAGGATTCCGTAGGAAAACTGGATCTGTACGTAAGCTATCGGCGGGAAGACGGAACCTACGTTTTCGGACAAAACCTCGGAAACGGGATCAATACGGAAAAGGAAGAGATGGCCCCTTTCTTGGCCAGCGATGACCGAACCCTGTATTTTTCCAGCGACGGACATAAAGGAATTTCCGTATATGTTACGAGAAGAATCGGAGACGGATGGGACAAATGGACCAAGCCGACGGAAGTCTCCGAGAACCTCAAAGGAACGAATTTCTTTTCCATACCCGCAAACAGCCAGTGGGCTTATCTAAGCAAGGAAGGAAAATTGTACATGGCCTATCTGCCGGAGGAGTTCCGTCCCGGAGCAGTGGTCGTAGTGGAAGGAAGAGTCAAGGACGAAAACGGAAATTCCCTCTCCGCGGAAATACATTACGAATCTCTAACAAACCTCTCCAAACTGGGTAGCGCCAAAAGCGACCCCAAGGACGGAAGCTTCAGCATCGTACTCCCTTACGGACAGAAATACGGAATCTATGTGGAAAAAAAGGGATACCTTACCGTTTCCCGAAACTTGGACCTCACTACTTCTGAAAAAAAAGACAAGGTAGCGACGGAATTCGTCCTCCCTACCCTAGCTGCGGGGAGACAGGTCCGACTCGATAATATCTTCTTCGAAACGAACCGGTTCGAACTCACCAAAGATTCCGAACCGGAACTGGATCGGCTCGCCGAGATTCTAAAGGCGGATCCGAATCTCAAGATCCGCATCGAAGGCCATACGGACAACATAGGAAAGGAAAAGGACAACCAAGTCTTATCCGAAAATCGCGCCAAGGCCGTATCGGAATACCTACGATCACATCACGGAATAGATCCCACTAGATTGCACACAGTCGGTTACGGGGATTCCATCCCAATCGCACCGAACGATACGCCTGAAAATCGCCAAAAAAACCGCCGTGTCGTTTTCATAATCTCGGAATAGCAACCGCGTCCTTTCACTCAACTCTCGTCGGCCATAAAGCGGTGTCTTTTTTCGAAAATTGTAACTAAAAATCAGTTGCAGATCCGTAATTTGTGCAATTGAATAGAATTGGTGAGTAAATTCGAAAAGTCGCTTCGTAGGCTGAAATCGAAACCCAAGGATTTTACATATGGTGAATTAAGAAATATCCTAACTGGGTTAGGTTATACCGAAGTAAACCAAGGGAAAACTTCAGGCTCAAGAGTAGGTTTCATAAATGAAGAAACAAAGCATTTGATCAGACTTCATAAACCGCATCCGGGGAATATTTTGAAAGCTTATCAGATTGAATTAGTGCTGGATGAACTAATGAAGAAGGGAATTATATAATGAAGGATATTTTAAACTATAAAGACTTTATCGGATCGGTTCATTATAGTGATGAAGATGAAACTTTTTACGGGAAATTGGAAGAAATAGACGATCTGGTTACGTTCGAAGGAAAATCGGTTTCGGAACTAAAAAAATCCTTCAAAGATTCGGTGGACGATTATATTTCCGTGTGCGAGAAGCTTAAGAAGCCATTGTTCAAATCTTTTCGTGGAACATTTAATGTTCGGATCAATCCGGAACTTCACAGAAAAGCCGTAAGGAAATCGCTTGTACTTGGAATTTCGCTGAATCAATTCGTGCAGTCTGCGATCGAAAAAGAAATATTGAATCCTAAATCTCCGAAAGCAAAGACCTAAAGAAGCAAACGATCGATTCCGGCGCGGCCACAATAGGATCACTAGCGGATCCGCGTTCCGACCGCGCGGCCTTTCGCTCAGCTCTCGTCGGTCATAAAGCGTTTCTTCTCTTCCTCGGAAAAACGGAACGGACGTTTAGAATGAAGGTCCATGAAAATCCCGTAAAACTTGCCTCGACAAACATGAATCTCAACGCCCCCTTCCGTACGGAAAAGATCCTGGATGAACAGGAGCCTATTCTTCTCTCCCTTTTCCACACGGGTTCGAACGGAAACCGTTTCCGGGAAAACAAGGGAATCGAAGTAATCCAAAGTGGCCTTATAAATGACGGGCCCGACACCTTTACGATTCAATTCTTTCAGATCAAAGCCTGCTTTGATAAACGACTTGATCCTCGCATCGTCCAGATAGTATTGTAGGGAGGAAAGATATGGGTGGTTCTCCGGACTGATATCCGTCCAACGAAGCGGAACGGAATGCTCGAAAAACCTCCCTTCTTTGTTCAACTCGGGCGGCCGCGGTTCCTGCCCGGGAGAAAAGACGGAAAACTTGGCAAAGGCCGCAAATACACCATCCGAAGACCGGTACATCTCTTGGCGGATCTCCCAATTCCCTTGCGGGTCCTCCGGAAAAGACGTCAGAATCCGAATGGACTCCGGGTGCTTTAATTCCGCCTTATATTCTAGAAAAACCGAGCCGAAGGGAGAGGGAAGATTCTTTGCTCGAGTCGGAAAAAAGCCTGCTTCGGCAAAAGCCGCCTCTCTTGCTTCCTCGAAATAACTTTGGTACGTGCCGTTATTCACATGACCGTTCACATCCAAATCCGCCCTGCGAACGGGCAAATCGAAGGTAAACGACTGCAAACCGAAGGTTTGAGATTGAAGTCCTAAGGTTTCCATCCGATCCTCCCGGGAGACCGATCGGTCTACCCGCATAAACTTAGAGTAAAAAGGTGGACAAATCTGTCTACTCCTTTTATACTCTAAAGAACCGATATGGACCGCAATTCGCAAGGAAACCTTTCCCTGCGGGAAGATTCCCCTGCCAAGGACAGAATCCTAACCGCAGCCTTGGATCTCTTTTACGAGAAGGGGTATCCGAATACCGGAATCAATGAAATCTTAGAGCATGCCGGAGCCTTTAAGAAAAGCCTGTACCGTCATTTCCCTTCCAAAAAGGACCTGGGTAGAACTTACTTGGCGACCCAGGAAAGGATCATTCTCGCCTTATTCCAAAAACTGATGGATAGAAAATCTTCTTACCCCGACTTCATCCACTCTTGGATGCGAGTGGTAAAACGCGGAACCGAATCCACCTTCCGGTTCGGATGCCCGGTCGCGAACTTCGCGAACCAGACGCATGACGAACCCGAGCTACAGGAATTAACAGGGGAGTTTATCCGACGTTGGACGGAATTATTCGAGACGTATCTACGGAAAACGTTTCCCGATACGAACCGGGACAAAATAAGCAGGACTACCGAGTCGATTTTATTGTACTACCAGGGAACCATGCAGGTATACGGAATGACCGGAGATCCGAAATATCTTCAAAAATTGGAAAGAGAACTATTGAGATTGGAAGCAGATCTGACCTAAGACCGCTTGGGTAGTTTCAACTTTCTCACCCTTTCGATATGTTCGAATTGCGCGTTCTTTGCGTCTTCCAGGAATTGTCGGATCGCCTTCAGTTCGTCCATGGAGTACTTGGATAAATTCCGTTTCCCGACTTCTATAAAAGGCCCCCAGATCGAGCCGATACTGGATTCCCCTTTCTTCGTGAGTTCCAAAAGGATTCCCCTGCGATCCAAAGGATCCGGTATCCGCTTGGCATAACCTGCATTTTCGATTCTATCCAGCGCGGTCGTCATGGCTCCCCTGGTAAGCCCGGTGACTCTCGCAATCTCGCTAGGAGAAACGGATCCATTCCTGAAGATAATACCCAGACATTTCAGATCGGTACGATTCAGCCCCATCACTTCTGCTGCGGTATCATCAAATGCCTCGGAGGCATCCTGGAATAGCATAACGGCCTGGCCTATCGTCTGAATGATTTCGTTTTTCATAGATTTCCGACTCGTTGCAAACCTGCACTCCGTTCCTGCGTAAAATCCCACCGAAAGAGCAAATAGTCAAGACCTTCCATTTTTTGCAAATCCCCCCATATTCCATTTTTTGGACCCCTCCCTGAAATCCAGCTTTTTCTTTAAAAAGAGGTTGACCTTTTTCAGGTATTTCGTTTTTCATATAGTTTGATTTTATTACTATATAAAAATCAAACATGTATGTCGGTCAGTCGATATCTAAGACCGGGTAAATAAAAGGAGAAAACTATGGAAAATCAAGATGAACTCAAATACCAGGAACTGTTCGGGAAATGGCACGGCTGGGCTTCCCCCGTGGGCCTCGGAATCTTCTTCCTAAGCCTCGCTCTATCCGTTTTAGTTCTGAGTACTGCCATCAAGAAATTGACGGAAGCGGGGGAAAAAGGGGTGGAGATCCAACAGAGGTTAAAAGCGGAGTAGGCAGGAACTCCTAGACGAAGTCCCTTCTGCCCTCCCTTTCATATAAAAAAAAGAACCGACGGAGAGGAAACCCTACCCGTCGGTGGGAATGGACGTAAAATACGACCGCGAACAAGAAGCGGTTATAATGGACCCTTCCCGATTCCTTCAAGTAATCGCTTCCGCCGGTTCCGGAAAGACTAAGACCATGGTGGGAGTCGTGGAAAGAAGCCTCGAACAGGGAGTCGGAGCAGAGGAAATACTTGTGCTCAGCTTTACCAGAAAGGCAGCTGGGGAAATCCGAAACAGAATCCTACACCGTGTCGGACGCACAAACGTCCGGGTCCATACTTTCCATTCCTTTTGCTTCCAAGCTTTGGCCCGTTGGCACCCCGATTTCCGAAAGCGCACTCCGAGTATCGTGCTCCCCATGGAAAAAAACGCTTTTTTCCGGGAATGGTTCCGGAAAGACCCATTCTTGGTCGGAGGAATTCCGTACGAATTATTGGCGGATCTGCGAAGCTTGCCTGAGGACTTTCCCAAGGAATGGTACGAGGAATTGCAGAAAGATTACCGTGCCTACAAAACAAGTACGGGAAAACTGGATTTCGACGATTTAGTGCATTTGTTTCTTCGCTCTCTCGAGGAAAGAGAACCTTGGACGGAAATCCCTAGGAATCTCTTGAAAAAAATCCTGGTGGACGAATTCCAAGATACGAATTCGGAACAGCTCGTTTTTCTACGCAATCTAAGCGAAAGCTCTTCCATCGTCGTAGTGGGAGACGACGCTCAGAGCATCTACGGATTCCGTGGAGCGGATGTGAAATTGTTCCTGGATTTTCCTCGATTCTTCCAAGGAACGAGCCGACATTTACTCATTACAAATTACAGATCTTTACCGAAGATTGTGGAAGCATCCGACATTCCGATCCGGAAAAACCGCGGCAAAATTACGAAAGAAGTCCGCGCCCATAGAAAAGGGAAAGCGTTCGTCGGTAGAATTTTGATCAACGGAATCCCGGACCTTTTCCCGTTTTTGGAAAACGCGTACCTCACCTGCGGAAAAAATTGGAAGATCCTCTGTAGGTCCAACCATAGGATCCGGGAATACCTCCGCGCGGGAATTCCGGAAGACTTCCTGCTGACCATCCATAGCGCCAAAGGACTGGAATTCCATACGGTCTTCGTGGACTTAGCGGACGGTTGGAACGTAAAGTGGACTTCATCCGAGGAAATCCTGGAAGAGGAGCGCAGAATCCTTTACGTGGCCTTGTCCAGAGCCGAAGATAGCCTTGCAATCGTGGGGTCTCGAACGAGGAATGCACGCGAAACGGCGGAGGATCTTTTTTTTTCCTATTTCGATTCCCTACCCCTATGGAAGAAACCTCCGCAATAGGCGTCTTGTACTTTGCAGTTTCAAGTCTCCTTGCGATCCTGTATTTAGGAGAAGAGAATGAAATTTTTTCTAATAGAACTGCGCTATACTTCCTCTTTGGAAAAGATCGAAGCTGCGGTCGTAGAACACCGCGCATTTTTGCAGACGTTGTACGACAGAGGGATCCTATTACTTTCCGGCCCGAAGGAACCTCGAATCGGAGGAATGATTTTAGGAAAAGCGAACTCTAAAGAGGAAATGCAAAACTTACTCCGAGAAGATCCTTTTCAGAAGCAAGGATTAGCGGAAGTATCATTTACGGAATTCCATCCGGTTAAATATCAGAAATTTCTGGAGAATTGGATTTCGGCCCCATAACCGAAAAAAAATCGAATCTTGTTCCTTACGGGCGAAAAAAAACCGACCTCCCGACTCCTTGCGGAGCGGGAAGCGGGAAGCAATTGGATTGGATGGGTGCTACTTAAATGGTGGCCAATGCGGCGTTCGCTAATTCGTATCCGCCGGTCTGATCAGGGTGAAAACCGGGTTTAAAATACAGGAGCGCCATAGAAGCCAGCGACGGATACAAAACTCTTCCTATGGGCCGGGAGCCGTTGAGATCTTGAAAATACTTTCGGATCCCTACTTTCTTATCCGCCAAAAGGAACCAGTGCTGTAGAAAAATCGAATATCCCCAGAAGATCAGGGAAGCGATCAAAAAGCCGAAAATACGCAAAACATAACTTTTTGATATCGTTTGGAGAACGTCGTAAGCTACCGATTTATGCTCGATCTCTTCGCAGGCATGCCAAAGCAATAAGTTTCTCATCTCCCCTTCCGCATTGTCGTACAACCTATGCCTGAGTACTACTTCTCCCATGCTAGCCGTATAATGTTCCAACCCTGCGGTTACGGAGAGTTTCAGTTTCTTTCCGAACAGGAACTCCAATACGGGAACCAAAAAATCAAAAGCGGTCCACACGTAGAACTTCAACATGGCTCGGATCGGACGCCCTTGGGCTTCCAGAATCTCCAGAGCTTTTTCATGTTCCTTTCCATGCTGGACTTCCTGACCGATGAAAGCCTTCACACGGTTCTGTAATCCAGGATCGGTGACACGGTCCGAAAAAGCCTTTACGCTCTTGATAAAGAAGCGCTCCCCTTCCGGAAACAGTACATGATATGCATTCACATTATGTGTGACGAAGGAATTATTCGCCACATAATGATCGGAGATCTTGTCCAAACCGGAAAAGTCCATCTTACGGACCGTAGGCGATTGTGCGTCTATCGGCTTTAAATTTTTACCTTTCACTTTCGTTTCTAAGCTCATTGAATGTACCCGTTCGATTCGTTTATATAGTTGCGAGAGCGGCGTTCGCCAATTCGTATCCACCGGTTTGGTCCGGATGGAAATCCCTTTTGAAATAAATTCCGAAAGATTTGGATATATCGGTCCAAAGTAGGGAAACGTACGGACCCGCGTTCTTCATGTCGGCGAAATACCGTTTCAGACCTATGTTCTTATCGGATAGGATAAACAGATGCTGGATAATCACTGCATATCCCCAAAACATAAAGGAAGCGATGATAAAACCGAAAACCCTCAGTAGATAACTTTTGGATACCGTTTGGAGAACGTCGTAGGCGACGGACTTGTGCTCGATCTCTTCACACGCATGCCAAAGCAATAAGTTTCTCATCTCTCCCTCCGCTTGGTCGTGAAGGTTGTGACGAAGAGAAATTTCCCCCATAGTCGCGGTATAATGTTCTAACCCGGCGGTTACGGAGAGTTTCAGTTTCTTTCCGAACAGGAATTCCAGGATTGGCCAGAAAAAGGAATAGGCGGTTTTCACATAGAATTTCAGGATCCGAGAGACCGGATAACCTTTCTTTTCCAGCATTTCCAACGCTTTTTCATGTTCCTTTCCGTGTTGAACTTCCTGACCGATAAAAGCCTTCACACGGTTTTGTAGTCCTGGATCGGTAACTTGGTCGGAAAAGGCTTTTACACTCTTGATAAAGAAGCGCTCTCCTTCGGGGAAAATAATATGATAGGCGTTTACCGTATGAGTGACGAAGGAATTCCCGGCGATATAATAATCGGAAAGCTGGTCTAACCCTTCGAAATCCATTTTGCGTACGCTCGGAGACTTTGCGTCGATCGGTTTGATATTTCGCTTTTTAGTAGTTGTTTGGACGGTCATTGGTACCTCCTCCAGTTTCCACGTCGACTTTTGTAGCGCTTACTATAAGCCTATGACGTTCGAATTGCACGCCGATCCCGGAAAATCCTAGCCGATTCCGAAATCTGCCTAGATTAATTCTGATTTTTAGCCTCAAAAACAGGGTTCACCGACGGAAAATCGTCCGGTTTTCTCTAAGAATTCCTTGGGATTGATTCGGATACGTTTTCGATCGGGAAAAAATGAGTGAAGAAAGGCCGAATCGAAAAGGCTTTACGATAGGAGTCGCATCATAATACTGGTCGCTACCGGGGGGATTAGCTCAGCTGGTTAGAGCGCTACCTTGACATGGTAGAGGTCACTGGTTCGATCCCAGTATCTCCCACCACCCGGAACTCCCTTCTTACTTCTTTCCGAAATAAAAAAGAAAAACGGGACTTATTTCCCGCTTTGGTCTTGGAACATAAAGCTGGTCGCCGGCATTTTAAATCCGATCACACTAGCGAGGTCCTTTTTAATCTGTTCTCGCACGATCGGCTCATGTTCGATCAAAAGAGCCTCTCTCAGGGAAAATTCGCCTGCTTTCAGATCCACCTCTCCCACGGCTACGGAAGTCCTGTAACGAACCATAGGCGATTCGTCCTTCAAGAACGCGCAAAGATCGTAAAACTTCTGATTCGCGATCCGATTGTTGGAAACGATAGCGTTCAGAATCGCGACTTTTACGAAGGCATTTTTTTCCTTTTCTAGGGCCGAATTCAATTGAGCCAAGGATTCCTTCCGTTTCTGGTTTTTGAGACCGTCAGCGGCAGCGGCACGGATATAGAAATTGGGATGGCTTAAGCCCGTTACGATGGTATCTTCATTCTCTTTCGAATAGGGCAAAAGACCCAAATTCCGAACGACTTCCCCCACGGAGATCGTCAGGTTATAACCTTCCGCAGAACTGAAATTCGGGAGATCGGATTCCTGAACTTGAGGAGACATGCGCTTGAACTCTTCCACCAATCCGGGAGCGGCCAAGTCCAATTCCATCGCACCGAGCGCCTGAGCGATGGCGAATTTTAAGGAAGGAGAGTTCTCTTCCGATTTAGGCACCTTGGGATTTCCCTTTAAAGCGTCCAAAAGAGGGCGAACCGCCAATTTGCTTTTTACGAATTTCAGATACTCGGCAGCCTGGACTTTCTCCTCTAATGTACCGCTTTCCAATTTGCGGACTTGCTCGAAGAACAATCGATCCAGTTTTTCGTGAATGGGTTCCTTTGCGGAAACGGAATTGGATATGAGAAGAATAGCGCAAAAGAATAGGCTGGAAAATCTAAAAGCGGACATGGTCCCCCCTTTCCCATAGAGTATCGGAGATCGGAAAGTCTATCTTGACAGATTCGACGTAAGAAACGGGCTTCAGATGGAATCTTTGTCCCGAACCTGCTCCGCGATCTTCCGAATTTTCTCGGAAAAGTCCTCTACCGCCAATCCCTTTTCGCCCCCATCTTCCAGTTCCCGACCGACTTTTTTGAGCTCTTCTTGGATTTGTTCCCGATTTTCACTGGCTCGGTGAGCCAAATGGGTAAGCAGGTCTTCCCGGTAGCTCTTCACCTCTTCCAGTTTCAATTCCCCTAGCGCCACCATGCTCTGCAGAATCTTATCCATCTTTTCCCGGGTCAGGTAGGCCAGGCCGATTCCGCCGAGCACCAGACGTCCGAATAAGGCACTGATGTTTTTTCCCGTTTCCCGTATCAGGGCGGAAAGCATATAGTTGGAAAATTCCTCGTTTCTCTGGCCTAGGCTGACCTTTAAAAAGGTTTGGCCTAGGATTTTAGGAGTGATGTCCTGGCCGGTCATATTGTCCACGACCTTGATTTCACTTCCGGCGATGATCATCTCCGCAACGTCTTCGAGGGTGATAGTTTTGCTCGTCTCGGGGTCGTACAACCTGCGGTTTGCGTATCGTTTGAGTACTTTCATTTTGGCGTTCGCCTATTCTTTGGAAAAATCCGAGACCGATGTGAAAAGAACCGAGACCGAATCAAGGAAAGATCGTTTTTTGAATCGGAACACCTTTCTAGTTGCGGGTTTTTCGCAACGCACTAATTCTAGGATCGGGTTAAAATCCCCGAGGTCAAGGAAAAAACCCTACTTTAGAATTCGGCATGAATCTACTTTCCGACGTTTACCTTCTACGACGACTGACTTCCGAAGAAAAAGAATTTCTATTGGCCTTATTAAAGTGGAAAGGAATTTCCGTTTCGGAATGGGTGAAGTCTTCGGGATTTCCCTCGGTTTCCAGGGAAATCTTGGTGTGGAAATCGGACTCTCAGCCGGAAGATTTATCCGTCGTCAAAGATTGGTCGAGGGAACCTTGCCTGATCGGAAGATTCGACCCGGAGGAAAAGAACGCATTTTTAAGAGCAGGCGCAAATCGGATCTACGATCTCAATCTTTTTCCCTTAGAGGAAATTCCTTTCTTCCGCCCCCAGAGACCCATGCATCCGGAAATCCTGTTTTTCACCCGGGACGAAAATCTGTATTATAAATATAGGTCCTTGCTTAGAGCCGGAGGGTCCAATGCCTACTGGTGCCGGGACGAGTTCGGTCTACCGAATCTTCTGAAGGAGACGAGACCCGGACTTCTGGTATTGGACGCGGAATCTTTTTCCACCAGAGAATTGGTGGAAAAATTGAAGCCTCTCTTAGGAGTTCCTTTTTTTCCACTTAGTTTCTGTTTGATAAATTTCGGAAGAGAAAACGTTTATACGGATCTGGCGAGAGGGCTAAAGGATTTATCCAAAGCCTTCTTTTCTCCCGAAGACCTGCTCCTCTTTTTACGCGATCGACTAGCCTTATCTTCGGAAGTGGAAACTTCCGGATACCAGGCGATCGTTTGGGGAGGATCTCCCCATAATATTCGGGAATACGAATTCATTCCTATCCCAAGATTTCCGGAAGGCAATGCGGAACTCATCGAAAACCGAAGGATACGCAGATTATTTCTTTGGTTGGGAGAAGGAGCCCAACGAGGAGATTCTTCTTTTTGATCGAGGCCGGAAACGATTTCAGTTCGATTCCGCTTTCAAACGATCGAATACCTGCAAAAACAAATCCACGGGCTGTGCGCCGGAGACCGCGTATTTTTCGTTAAAAATATAGAAAGGGACTCCGGTGACCCCCATCTGTTTTCCGTCGGTTTCTTCCGATTCGATTTCCGCAATGAGGCGATCATCCGCTTTCACGGCCGCCAACTCGGATTCGGGAACACCGGCTTCCTTCAAACTCGCAAGAATCACGGAATCTTCCGACAAATTTTTTCCTTCGGAAAAGAAGTTCCTGAAGAATACCTCCGCCAGTTCCGATTCTTTGCCATATTTTTTGGCCTTTCGGATCAATGTGTGGAGCAGGAAAGTGTTGGGCTGGTGCCCTTTTTCCAAATTATGAAATTCTAATCCGTCTTGCTTCGCGATTTCGGCTACCCGTTCCGTCATGGATTTTACCCTTTCCAGCGAACCGAATTTAGAGACCATGTGAGCGTCCCGATCCGTTCCTTCCGGAGGTAGATCGGGATTCAATTGGAACGGTTTCCATTCTACTTGGATCTCGTCTGCTGGATGAGTTTCTTTCCATTTCTCGATCGCAGATTCGAGTCTTCTTTTTCCGATATAGCACCAAGGGCAGACTACATCCGAGTAAATGGAAATTGCGGTTTTCAAAAAAAGATCTCCTGTAATTCTTAGACTTACAAGACCTCTAAAAATTCCAACCTTTTTAATCGGAGTCCCGCAAAATAAAGAAATCGGAAGTTTAGGGTTTTCCGATACGAATTAATCCTCGTCCGAAATCTCTTCGGAATCCAGCTCCTCCAATCCTCTATGAGGAAACGCTTGTTCGTAGAATAAGGCCGAAAACAGATTGAAGTCCTCGTCTTCTGCCAGTTTCGCTTTTTCCCAATGCTCGTTTCTCCTCTTGATCAGCACAGAAATCGTCTCGTCTTCCAGAGAGAATTCCTTGGCTCCTCGATTCAATCTTCGGATCAGCCAGTTCAGGTTATGAAGGGTAAAGGAGCCCAGAAATTCCAGAGAAGCGAGAGAAGGTTCCCTCTTCATCAACGTTTCCGTATGATATAAGGGAATTCTTAAATAATGCGGGTCGTTCGTTTGGACGTACTGTTGGTAGCCGGAGGATATCGACTCGAAAAACTGCAAAGTATTCACGTAAGAAGAGTTGATCAACTTTTCCCGTTCCGGATGCAACCGAATGATCTCCATCAGATCGATAAAACGATCTTTGTTCAGAGCCTCTCTTAGAATCGAATCCTGAGGTGCGGGCCGAGGTTCCACATCGATCAACTTCACGAAAAGATATTTGATTTCATATGCGAATCTGGATTCCCTAGGAATATAGTATTCGATCCAGATCGGCTCCTTATAATAATGCACCAGCTCTTCCGCCGGTAAATCGGGAGTGACGCTAAGCGACTTGAGCTTCTTAACGTCGTCGGTGATGACCTTCTTACCGCCGACCCTCGTCCGAGAGCGCTTGATCTGACGGAGCTCGCTTTTATTCAGTAAAGGTTTCGGTTTGTAGGAGTCCATCTTAGAATCCTATCGGATCGGAAAGTCTCCGAATCCAGTTATCCCTTCGATTTCCGTTCCGACCGATCAAGGCCAGAAGATTTTCGCCCAAACCAACCTGAGGAGCATTCCGAATGGGCTCATGATTCCCGACTCCGCAAAACGAACATTGCCTCCTCCGTCGAGTATATAAAAACTGGGGTATCCTCCGATTCTCCAGTCTCGTAGCAACATAGGATTCCCTTGAATGACGGGAAAATCCACTCCTTTCATTCGGATATAGTCGTTTAACGCTACCTGATTTTCTCCTTCTTCCACGCTCAAAAAGGAAAAGCCCGTCCTATCCTTTAGTACGGAGGCGTACCATTTCACGACGGGAAGATTGATCGTGCAAACCTCGCACCAAGTCGCCCAAAAATAAACGACCGTCGTTTTTCCCTGTAACTCCGCCTTCTTTCCGCTAAGGTTCCTGAATTCCATCCCTTCGAGAGAAAGAACCGGCTTGGTATCCACGGCTCGAAACCATGCTAGAAAAAAGGTAGCCGCCAAGAGCAAAACCAGTGCTCCCCCGTATTGAAAGGCCGTCTTTGCTTTGGCATTCATCTTTCTATTAGACTCGAATCTAAAGATGAATGGGCAAACTTTGTCCGGGTCCAGAATACATGATCCAGACCACTAGTAATAGCCAGAAAAATCCCGCCGCGAGAACCCCGGCGTCCGTCAAAATGGCCTTAGTAGGATTGTGGCCCATATTCTTGATATAAATGATGTAGAGGGATCGGAAAATCGCGTATACTACGATCGGAATCGTGTAAACCATCTTATCGGTGCCTAAATTTTCGATCGTGGTCGGACTGGTAACGTACATTACATAGGTCACAAGAGTCATCGTGGCAACGATTCCCATCATAAGATCCAGAAAGTTGACCGAGTATTCCTCGAGAATCTTTCTATGTCCGACCGCCCCTTCTTCCAGGATAATCAGTTCTCCTCTCCGCTTTCCGAAGCCCCAATACAAGGCCAACATAAACGTACAAAGCAGAAGCCAGGACGAAAAACTGACCCCTACGACAACGGAACCGGCGATGGCCCTAACTACGAAGCCGATCGAAATACTCATAACGTCCAGGATCACCATGTGTTTGAGGAATCGACTATAGACGACGTTAAAAACAAGATAGAAAGTGACTAGATAGAAGAATTCCGGTAAAAGCTGAAAAGAAAGCAGAAGAGTACCGGAAAGTAAGATTGCGGTGAGCAAGAGAGCGACCGTCGGTGAGATGGCTCCCGAAGCAAGAGGGCGATGTTTTTTTTCGGGATGCAGCGCGTCTTCTTTGCGATCTAGAAAATCATTGATCACATACTGGCAACTTGCGGTGAGTGAAAACAGAAAAAACGCCGCAATTGCCCTCTCGACGGATTCTACTTCTCCCAGTTTTTTCCCGAAAATAATCCCGGCAAATAGGATAATGTTTTTAACCCATTGGTGAGGACGCAGAAGTTTCACGTAAGGGACTATCATTCTTTCTCCAGGGACAAATATCGTCCGTGAAGGACAAAATGCCGCCAATCGCGGATGTTTCAATTAAAATTAGGGCTGGGAAAGGTCTCCCCACCCTCTTTGGGCGGGGGCCGGTGCGGTGGTACCCCGAAGCGGTTCCCCAACGTGCGTAGCACACATTTGTTCGGAAGCAAAGCTCTTTTTATAAAATTCGTTGCAGGAACTCCTGCACGGAAATTGGGAAAAAATCCTACTTAAATGATGTTTTTATGATATAGAGTTGGCGAAATTCGTCCATAAGTCCACTGCCTCCCGAACCCGGGTGGGGGCCCCGAAAAACACCTAGTATACTCTCAGTCCCTGGCCCTAGCCTACCTGAATCTTGATTCCGTCATCCTTGGAGCCCAAGCTGCCGAGGCCGGAATGACCCGTAAACGCGATCAGCAGAGTAAACACTCCCACCCTTCCTACGTACATGATACAGGGGTAAAAGAATTTTTCGAGACCGGTGATATAAGGCGTCAGCCCTTTCGACAACCCCACAGTACCGAATGCGGACATCACTTCGAAAAAAATATCCTCTATACCGTGCCTGTGTCCGTTCGTGATCGTGATGACCAGCATAAAAAATACGATTGCTATCGTAGCCAAGAAGTAAATCCGCGTAGAGATCGCTACGGAGTTTTTGGAAACCTCTTCCCCCATTACCATCACTCTTGCTTGGGGATTAATTACGTTTCTTAAATACATCAAAAGAATCATGAAGGTGGTAATTTTGATACCTCCTGTCGCCCCCTGCGGCCCCCCACCGACAAACATTAGGGAGCAAAGAAGGACGTAGGTCGGACTCCGAATTTCGGAAAGATCGAATGTGTTGAACCCCGCCGTTCTGGAGGAGACGGAAAGAAAGAAAGAATTGAACAATTTGTCCCAAAATCCGAAAGGACCTAAGGTATCCGGATTGTCCCATTCCGAAAACAGAATGCCCAAACCGCCGACATGGACCAATATTAAAGATCCATAAAGAATTACTTTCATCTGGATCCTGTTCGATTCTCCATGGAGGGCCTGTCGATAAAGATTCAGACGATCTTCCGCCCAAAACGAAAGCCGGATCAACACTAAGTAAAGCCAGGAAGGTTCCTTTCCTTCTTCCAGCGCTCGAGACATGAGATAGGTTTCGGTCGCCACTTCTACACGGTTCATGATTTTACGGAAGGCTTCCAAAAGCATCTTTTCGAAGAAAATGATGACCGGGAATCCGATACCACCCATGACGATCAATCCCTCGATAACCAAAAGACAGATCGGTTCCCTGGCCAAAAACGTCACATCGTCGACGATAGAAAAGCCCGCATTATTAAATGCTGAAACTGCCGTAAACAGACTTAAGAAAAACCTGTTGGGATTTCCGGGCAAACTGCTCAGATCAGCAGGCATCGTAAGATATAGTAGAAAGGCGCCTAGCAATTCCAAAGAGACGGAAATATTCGCAATGGCAAATAGGATCCGGCGGACGTAGTGGGCCTTCCGGGAGGACTTTTCCAATCCGTCGTCTTCCCCGTCCGCGGTTTCATGCGAATCGATGGCTTCGAAAACGAATGCAGCGATCCGAGTGCTCCGTGACAAACCTCTTACAACGAGAATACCCACCAATACGGTAAACGTGATAATCCCCAACCCACCGATCTGGATTAGAAACATCATGATCACTTGGGTGGAAAAAGCGAGTTCGCTGACGGAAACTGTCGTCAATCCCGTGACGCAGATCGCGGAAGCGGCTAGATAAAAAGAATCCGGATAACCCAACCGCCCCGATTCGGACGCGTAAATCATAAAGGAGCCGACAAGAATTGCTGCCGCGAACCCGAGACAAAGGATTCTCGCAACCGAAAGCAATAAAAATGCCCGGGCGATCCGATTGATGTTTCTCTTCAAAAATTTGATCGGTTGCATGAGGAAAGGGAAACCCGCTTTCGAAGGGATATTTTTTTAAAAGAAAGAACTGCGGCAATGAAAAACCGGCGGGAAAGTCTTAGAAGCGAGGATTCTAATAAGAATATCTTTACAAATGAGGGGGTTCCAGAAATCTGGTAAGAATGGGGGCACCTATATTCTAGGAGACCCCGGCGTTATTATAACTCCAACTTTATCTACGAGGATCTTATGAGCACTGCCGTTGCGGATTTTAAAGCGAGTGAAAAACTCCTAAAAACCAGGAACATAGGGATTTCCGCCCACATCGACTCAGGAAAGACCACCCTGACGGAAAGGATTCTTTTCTATACGAACCGTATCCACGCCATCCACGAAGTTCGTGGTAAGGACGGAGTCGGCGCTAAAATGGACAGTATGGAACTGGAAAGAGAAAGGGGAATCACGATCCAATCCGCTGCCACCTACTGCCAGTGGAAAAACCATACGATCAACATTATCGACACTCCAGGCCACGTGGACTTTACCGTGGAAGTGGAAAGATCCCTTCGGGTATTGGACTCCGCGATTCTCGTGCTTTGCGGAGTTGCCGGAGTACAATCCCAATCCATTACCGTGGACCGTCAGATGCGCCGTTATAACGTTCCTCGTGTGGCGTTCATTAATAAACTGGACCGGACCGGTGCAAACCCGTTCCGCGTGATTGACCAGCTCCGCGAAAAACTGAAACATAATGCTGTTGCCGTGCAAATCCCGATCGGCTTGGAAAACGACCTATTAGGAGTCGTAGACCTGGTTACGATGAAGGCCATCTATTTCGAAGGAAAAGACGGGATGCAAATCACGGAAAAGGAAATTCCGGCTGAAATGCAAGAACTCGCCCAAAAGAAACGGGAAGAACTTCTGGACGCTGCTTCCATGTTTTCGGACGAACTGACGGAGGCAATGCTGGAAGGTGAGCCTACCGTGGAGCAAATCAAAACCGCGATTCGCAATGGAACGATCGCACTGAAATTAACTCCCGTATTCATGGGTTCCGCGTTCAAAAACAAAGGAGTACAAAAACTCCTCGATGGAGTCTTGGATTACCTCGCTTCTCCCGTTGACGTAACGAACAGAGCTCTGGACGTGAATAACAACGAAGAGCAAGTGGTTCTTCCTTCGGATCCGAACCGTCCTTTAGTTTGCCTAGCCTTCAAACTGGAAGACGGACGTTACGGACAGCTTACCTATGTCCGAGTCTACCAAGGAAAAATCCAAAAAGGTATGACGATCTACAATATGTCGAATAACAAAAAGCATAACGTAGGTCGACTCTGCCGGATGCACTCCGACGAAATGGAGGATATCGATTCTGCGGAAGCAGGAGACATTATCGCTCTCTTCGGGATCGATTGCGCCTCCGGAGATACGTTTACCGACGGAAAAATGAAAGTTTCCATGGAATCCATGTTCGTTCCGGCGCCGGTGATTTCTCTCACTATCGAAGCGAAGGAATCCAAACACCTGAACAACCTTGCAAAGGCGTTGAACCGCTTTACCAAGGAAGACCCGACATTCCAAACCCACGTGGACCAGGAGTCCGGACAGACCATCATCAAAGGAATGGGAGAACTTCACCTGGAAGTTTACATCGAAAGGATGAAGAGGGAATACGGCGTCGAGTTGATCACGGGAGCCCCCCAAGTGGCTTACCGCGAAACCATCACCCAACGTGCGGATTTCGATTATACCCACAAAAAGCAAACCGGTGGCCAGGGACAATTCGGTCGCGTAGCCGGCTTCATCGAACCGATTCCTTTGGAAGAAGGAAAAGATTACGAATTCGTGAACTCCATCGTCGGAGGATCGATTCCGAGGGAGTACATTTCCTCCGTGGATAAAGGATTCAAAAGCTGTCTGGATCGGGGTAGCATGATCGGCTTCCCGATTATCGGAGTAAAATTGACCATCAACGACGGTTCCTACCACGACGTAGACTCTTCCGATATGGCATTCCAAATCGCAGGCCGCTATGCGTTCCGCCAAGGTTTCTCTAAAGCCAGCCCGCAGATTCTGGAACCGATCATGAGAGTGGAAGTAGACGGCCCGGCGGAATTCCAAGGCGCGATTCTCGCCTCTTTGAACCAAAGACGGGGAATGATCCTGAATACCACCGAACAGGACGGATATTGCAAAGTGGAAGCGGAAGTGCCCTTAGCGGACATGTTCGGATATTCCACCGTAATCCGTTCCTCCACCCAAGGAAAAGCGGAGTTTTCCATGGAATTCTCCCGTTACGCCCCGGTTCCACGGAACGTCGCGGAAGAATTGATGAAAAAATACAAACCCAATTCGAAAGACGAAGATTGATCTCTCCGACTCCGAAATTGGATTTTTCCTGAGAAAGGGAGCCATCGGCTCCCTTTTCTTTTTCTACACCTAGGATTTAGCCGATACCAAATGTATGAGGATCCGCTTTCGACTAGGGTCGATTTTGCTGTTTTGTATTTGGGCTTTTACTTCCGACGCCCGTACCTCCCGAGCCGGAACCGTCCCCTCCCGAACCCACAAGGTCCAAAATAAGGAAACTGCTTTTTCCATCGCAAAAAAACACGGATTGGATTGGAGACTTCTTTTGGAATGGAACGGCAAAAAAGAATCCGACGGATTGCGCACCGGCGAAGTATTAAGATTGCCTCCCGATCCGTCCAAAGGTTCAGGACGATCCTCGGCGGGAACAGAATTCGCGGTAAAACAATCCCAGCCTAGATTCGGAAAACCGTTGGGAAAACTTCCTCCGATCGCCCTCCCTTTTTCCACGACGAGTCATTATCCAAATAAAGGGGTTCTGTTCAAGGTCGGCAGGCACAAAGAAGTTCGTCCAGTGACCGAAGGAAAAGTAGTTATGGTGGACCGTATGGAAGGATACAGGAAATATATTATTTTGGAGCATAAGGGGGGATTTTCCTCCGTCTACGCCAACCTTCGGGCCGTGTCCGTAAAGGAGGGAGAAATCGTAGGCAGAAACTCCTCCATGGGTGAACTCGAATCCGGAAGAGGATTGTACTTACAAATCAACCAAGGGAACAAGGCCTTGGACCCTATGTCCGTAATCGTTCGATGAAAAGAATTTTACGTAAAATTCCGATGCAAAGATAAGGTTTCGATCCGATGGAATGGGAGATAATAAACGCAAACGCCGTGACTCCTTCGGGAGTCGTTGAAGACGCTTCGATTCGCATAAAAGGCGGTCGAATTCTTTCTATCCGAAAAGGAAAATCCACGGATTCGATTCCTATCCGAATCAATCTGGGCGGACTTTTCGTTTATCCCGGATTGATCAACGCACATGACCACCTCTTGGGTTCCTATTTGCCGAAAGTAGGAACCAACAGGCCATACACGAACTGGTTGCCTTGGGACAACGATCTAAAGTCCTCCGTTATTTTTGCGGAAAGACAACAATTGGAACCGGAACAACTTTATTTTTTAGGATCCTATAAGAACCTAATCAGCGGAGTTACTTCCGTATTGGACCATGTCCCCCACTTCGTGCAGGAACCTTTCCTGGATACGGCGCCCGTCCGCATTTTGAATCGATATACGCTTTCACACAGCATCTGTTCCTATTCTTTGGGTTGGGGAGAAGGCCCTACCCAGGAATACGAAAAAGCGAAACGGGAGAATCTGCCGTACGTGACCCATATCGCGGAAGGATTCGACGAGGAATCGGAAAACGCCGTCCGCACCCTGCAATCTTTGGGCGCCTTGGGAGAACATACTGTTTTAGTGCACGGACTTGCCTTCGACGGAGAAGATATCAAATCCGTCGCCAAAGCCAAGGCTCATTTCGTATGGTGTCCCGAATCCAACTTATTCACGTTCGGCAAGACCGCGGAAATCAGGGCCATACTGGAATCCGGAATCAACGTGAGCCTCGGAACGGATTCTCCGTTTTCCGGATCCCTGAATCTCTTACAGGAAATCAAAAACGCGCGATCTTTTTTCCGAGAGAAATACGGCGAAGATCTGGATCCAAAAACGGTCTTTCAAATGGTGACTTCCCATCCTGCAAAAGCGCTGCGAATTTCCGAGGATTTAGGAAGTTTGGAGGAAGGAAAAATCGCCGATCTAACGGTTTTATCTTCCGACAAGACGGACGCGTACGAAGCTCTGTGTTCCGCGGATCTCGGATCGGTCCGTCTGGTCGTCAAAGAAGGCGTTCCTCTGTACGGGGATCTTGCTTTGAAAGAATTTTTCGACGAAACCGGAGTTATCGGACGCGAAATAAGGATCTCGGAGACCGATAAATACCTTGCAGGAGATCCCCTAGGGTTGGTAGAATCGGTCACCCGGGCCCTTGGTTACAAAAAGGATTTGGCATTTTTTCCTGTCGGGTAAGATTTAGAGTGGAAGGTAACGGTCTTGGCTGGGCCCATAATCCGAAATTATAAAGGCGGCTCCATTATTTACTTCGAGAAAGATCGATCGGAGGATATCTACGTCCTCAGGAACGGTCGTGTCGTTCTCACGTACACCGCGATCGATACGGGTTACGAAGTAAAGGAAGACGTAAGGTTAGGCGAATTCTTCGGCGTAAAATCGGCCCTGGGCAAATACCCGCGGGAAGAAACCGCCCAAGTGGTCGGAGGAGCAACGGTACTCGTATTCAAATTACACGAATTCGAGATCTTCGTATCCGAAAAAACCCATCTCATCCTCAAAATGATGAAGGTTTTTTCGAGCCAACTCCGGCAGGTCCATAAGAAACTGCGCGAAATTCTAGGACAGGCCGAAGCGAGAAACCCTGCGTTCGAACTGATGAACGTAGCGGAAGTATTTTACAAAAACAACAACTTCGAGCACGCCGCATACGCGTTCGGCAAATACCTGGAGCATTATTCCTCCGGTCCGTACGCCGGTAGGGCGGCGGAACTCTTGGATTTGGCCAAAAAGGGAAATCCCTATCCTATCAATATGCCCCCGCTGGTATACGAAGCAACCGCGAGTCCTCGTATGACCCAGGAAGGCCTGCAAAACATCATGAAACTCGCATCCGAAAAGCCGAGCATGGGTTCCGGGGTAGACAACTCCATCACTTCCCTGTACAATCGCGCGCATACGTTTTTGAATGTGGGCAAATTCGAGGACGCGATCGGCATATTCAAGGAACTCACGGGAAGGAACGACTTCAAATACGATAGTGAAAAGAAACTTGTGGACAATGCTTTGTTTCAGATGGGCGTATGCTTGCTAAAACTCAATAATTTGGACACCGCGAGTAATACGTTTTCCACATATATCAAAAAGCATCCCTCCGGGGAATCCGTCAAAGAATCTCTGTTTCATTTGGCCGAAATCGCGGAAATGCAAGGAGATCGACAAAGAGCCGGCATGCTCTTCGGAAAAGTCGCCCTACTTCCTCCGGAACGCGATAGCCTCTCACAGAAGGCGAGACAAAAAGCCAAGGAGCTCAGCGCTTAATGGATCTAATGCTTGAGTCGATGTTTTCCAAGTTCGGCAAGACGTACGAACCGAACCAAATCATTTTCTGCGAAAACGAACCGGGAAACGATTTTTATCTGATTCAAACGGGCAAGGTTAAGATCACCAAAACTGTCGGCAATTCCATCAAGACCTTGGATATATTGGAGCAAGGAGATATCTTCGGCGAAATGGCGATCCTGGAGGAGCAGCCGAGGAGCGCGACCGCCATTGCGATCTCGGAAGTAAAGGTTTTGAACTTTAACCGAGCCAATTTCGAACTTCTGCTGACCAAAAACCCGACTCTGGCGTTGAAGATCCTGACGATCTTCTCCGTCAGAATCTACGATGCCAAGCGTCGCCTTCTTATACTTCTTCTGGATGATATCACCGGCAAAGTGGCCGACGTATTCCTAATGCTATACGAAAAAATGCATACGCATACCGATTTTAAGGAAGTGGTTCTCAACGTTTCGGTGGAGGATGTAGCTGATTGGTGTGCTCAACCGGTGGGCGAAGTCCAAAAAGTGGTCAACCAGTTCGCCAAAAGCGGTAAAATAGAGATCTATACCGACAAAATCGTAATTCACAATATCAACGACTTCCAGAGAATAGTCTCCCAGAAGCGCAAACCGGGTTAGACCCGGCTCGCAAGAATTCCCCGATCGGGGAAAAAATCGTCGGTCCCGTAGCTCAGGTGGACAGAGCAGAAGTTTCCTAAACTTTTGGTCGGAGGTTCGAATCCTCTCGGGGCCACCAGTCATATGATTATGCAGAATTCCGAGGACAGCGTCCTAAGCCTTTTAAAGAAATCGGAAGAATTTCTCAAAAGAAAGAATATACCCTCTCCTCGCTTGGACGCGGAACTTCTCTTGGCGGATCTTCTGAAAATCCCGAGAGTAAAACTCTACGTGGATTTTGAACGTCCCTTGTCTCTCGTAGAAAAGGACGCCTACAGAGAAAGGATTCTCGAACGATCCAAATCCCGTCCTACGGCTTACATCATCGGAAAAAAGGCCTTTTTCGATTCCGAATTTTACGTGGATCAGAACGTTCTGATCCCGAGACCCGAAACCGAAGAATTAGTCGCATGGGTACTCGAGGATTCTTCTAAAGGACAGGACTCACAGGAAGTCCTGGATCTCTGTTCCGGGAGCGGTTGCATCGGAATCAGTTTGGCCAAACCGAAAGCAGGTTGGACCCTTCACTTTTCGGACGTTTCTCCGGAAGCGATGAGCGTTACCAAACGCAATAGTTCGGAAATCTTAGGGGGAAACCGTAAGATCGAATTTTTCGAAAGCGATCTTTTTTCCTCCATTCCTAAAGACAAATCCTTCGATTGTATCGTATCGAATCCTCCCTACATTCCCGAAAAGGAAAAAGCGGAAATCATGCCCGACGTATTGAATTACGAACCCCATCTCGCGCTTTTTCTTTCCGATTTCGAGGAATTTCACGTTAAACTGTTAGGCCAGGCCCTCCCCTTTCTGAAGGAAGGAGGACGCTTGTATTTAGAAACACATCCGGACTATTCAAGCTGGCTAAGAGAAACAGCGCTTAAGGTCGGTTATTCGGACGTTATCCTGCGTAAAGACCTTTCTTCCAAGGAAAGATTCCTTCGCTTAACGAAGTGAAGCCACAAAAAAGGGGTCGGAATTCCGACCCCTAAGATGGTTCGACTCGTTTTGGGGAAGAATGAATCCGTTAGATAGCGGAGCTTCCTCTTTCTCCGGTACGGATACGGATCACATCCTCGAGCGGGAGGATCAGAATCTTTCCGTCTCCGATCTTTCCGTCTCCGGTTTTTGCGGCTTTCAGAATCGCATCAACGGTAGGTTTGACGAACTCGTCGTTGACCGCGATTTCCAATCTTACCTTGCGGAGCAGGTTCACTTGGTATTCATGACCGCGGAAGACTTCCGTCTTACCTTTCTGCTGCCCGTAGCCTTGCACGTCGCTGACGGTAAGCCTGTAGATTTCGTTTTTTGTCAGCTCGGCTTTTACTTCTTCCAGTTTATGAGGCTGGATAATTGCTACGATTAATTTCATATGCTCTCCTTTAATTATTAAATCGAATTTTCAGGGATTATAAAATATAACCCTTCTCTCCGTGAATTTCGGAATCGAGACCGGCGATTTCCTTCTCTTCGGAAATTCGGAATCCGATCGTTTTTTCTATCACGAAAGCCAGCACCAGGGAAACCACGAACGAATAAATACCGGTTGCGGCCACGCTGATCAATTGAACAACGATCTGATCCCCTTTGCTCGCGACACCCGCGCCCAAAGTAAGAGTAAATACACCGGTCAGAATCGCTCCGATCGCTCCCCCTACACCGTGAATTCCGAAAGCGTCAAGAGAATCGTCATAACCCAGTTTACCTTTCAGAAGAATCGCTCCGTAACAGATCGGTGCAACGATGAATCCCATATAAATGGACTCAACCGGACCGACAAAACCGGAAGCGGGAGTGATTACCACAAGACCGGCGACGATTCCTGAAGCTGCACCTAACGCGGTAGCCTTTTTAGTATGCAGATATTCGATCACAAGCCATGCAACTCCTGCCGCTGCGGGGGCGACCAAAGTTACGACGAATGCACGAGCCGCAATACCGTTCGTAGCCAGTCCGGAACCTGCGTTGAATCCGAACCATCCGAACCAGAGTAATCCGGCTCCGATCAGCGTATACGTCAGGTTATTCGGTTGGACCAAGGAGATTCCTTCCCCTTTACGTTTTCCGATGACGATTGCGGCGGCCAAACCGGCGATACCGGAAATCAAGTGGACTACCGTTCCTCCGGCAAAATCGAGGGCGCTCATTTTAAATAACCAACCGGATCCAGCCCAAACCCAGTGAGCGACCGGATCGTAAACCAGAGTTGCCCAAAGTAGGATAAAAGCGATGTATCCGGAAAGTTTTACCCGTTCCGCGATCGCTCCGGAAATTAGAGCTGGAGTGATCAATGCGAACATTCCTTGGAAGAGGAAGTGAACGTATTTCGGAACCGTAAGCTCCAACGTGTTTTCGTTTATCCCGTTCAGGAATGCTAATGCGAAGTCTCCGTAGTATGGGTTTTCGCCGGAAAAAGCAAAGCTGTATCCGAAGATAGTCCACTGCAAAGTCAATACGAGGATGGCGATAAAGCTGTGCATCATCGTAGAAAGTACGTTCTTAGATCTGACCAAGCCGCCGTAAAAAAGGGCCAGGCCTGGAATCATAAAGAACACGAAGGCGGACGCGACAATCATCCATGCGGTATCACCTTTATCCAAGGTGGGCGCAGGAGCCGGTGCGGGGGTGGTTGCTTCCTGGCCCCATACGAATACGGGGATCGCAAGGATCAGGAACGGAAGAATTTTCTTTACCAATTTCATTTTCTCAAATCTCATCTCGCGCGTTTTGTTTCCTCCCCTATTGCAAAAATGGTACCTAATAGCTAATGAGGATGGAAAAAATGTAAAATTTATCGGTACCGCTCAGGATAGAGCGGAAAACTGATCTAGGATCGGTTTTTTCGCGGGAAGGAGAAGAGACATGTGAGAAAAAAGAAAGATTCCTTTTCTTCCCCAATACCTATGATAACAGTTTGCCTAAATAATAAGCACATTTTTCGGATATGTTAAAATTTTGGCCGCTTTTCCTTGCAGAGAAATTCGGCAAAACTTCCAAAAAGAAAAAAAGGGAGCGGGAAAGGGGTCTACATCCTGAAAATTGCGTAAGAAGGTTTTTGCCCCTTAGGGGAAAAATCCGAATGGAGGGCCAGACCTAAAGTTTCCCGAGTGCGAGCCGGATCTAAAACTCCGTCATCCCAGAGCCTCGCTGTCGAATAGAGGTAGGAGGAGCGATTTTCATAATCTTCCAGAATCGGTTTCCGAAAAATCTCCCGCTCCTCTACAGACATGGTCTTTCCTTCTTTTTCGAGCTGGTCTAGTTTTACGGTAAGAAGAACATTCGAAGCCTGTTCGCCCCCCATCACGGAAATCCGCGCATTCGGCCACATCCATAAAAATCTAGGGTCGAAAGCTCTTCCGCACATTCCGTAGTTTCCGGCCCCGTAGGAGCCTCCGATCACTACGGTATATTTCGGAACCACGGAAGTGGAGACCGCGTTGACCATCTTTGCCCCATCCTTTGCAATGCCGGAATTTTCGTATTTTTTTCCGACCATAAACCCGGTGATATTCTGTAGAAAAATCAGCGGGACTTCTCTCTGATTGCACAGTTCTATAAAATGAGCCGCCTTTAAGGAACTTTCGGAAAACAATACTCCGTTATTCGCTACGATTCCGGTTAATTTTCCGTAGATATTCGCGAAACCCGTCACGATGGTCGTACCGTAATTCTTTTTAAATTCCTGAAAGCGTGAGCCGTCCACAATACGTGCGATCACTTCCCGAACGTCGTAGGGCTTGCGGATATCCTTCTGTATAATTCCGTAGATCTCTTCCGCAGGATACAAAGGTTCTTCGTAGGAAACGGATTCCGTTCTCGCAGAGCCTCCTAAAGTGGACACGATATGCCTTGCGATTTCCAGGGCGTGCTCGTCGTTTTCCGCCAAATGGTCGGTCACTCCGGAAATCCTACAATGAACGTCCGCCCCTCCCAACTCTTCCGGGGTCACGATTTCCCCCGTAGCCGCCCTTACGAGAGGGGGACCTCCTAGAAAGATCGTACCGTTTCCACGAACGATCACCGACTCATCCGACATGGCCGGGATGTACGCTCCACCTGCGGTACAACTCCCCATTACGATCGAAATCTGGGGAATTCCCGCGCGGGAAAGATTTGCCTGGTTGAAAAAGATTCTTCCGAAATGTTCCTTATCCGGAAACACCTCGTCTTGCATGGGCAAAAATGCCCCGCCGGAATCCACGAGATAAATACAAGGAAGTCGGTTTTCTCTCGCGATTTCCTGGGCTCGAATGTGCTTTTTTACGGTGAGAGGATAATAGGTTCCGCCCTTTACGGTGGCGTCATTCGCCACGATCACGCAGGGAGCTCCGGCGATTCTTCCGATTCCGGTGAGTATGCCTGCGGCGGGAACCTCATCCGCATAAACCTGCTCTGCGGCAAGAGGAGAAAATTCCAAGAAGGGAGTGCCGGGATCCAGTAAACCTTCCACCCTTTCTCGAGCGGTCAATTTTCCCCTGCTTTTATGGCGCTGGATCGCTTTGTCCCCCCCGCCTTTTCTCACTTTTTCCAAAAGACGACGGGTGGCATCCACGCGAGCGGACAAATCCTCGTAATTTTCCTTATATTCGGACGAAGACGTACGGATCTGGGATTCTATTACTTCCATCGTTCCCTCCTAGGAAGAACTCATTTACGCACTTTCGTTTCGTAAAGCACACGAATCAATTCGGCCTCGGAAGAGGATAGTTCACGGTTACGTCTTGCCATGATCTTTCTGGAATCGCGGAGAAAATGGTCCAGAATATAAGGCTCACCGTTGACCCAGGAAAAAGGCGGAATATAACCTCCGATTCTGGAGGAAACTACGTTACATCCGAAATCGACCACTGCACCGGTGTTCAACATCACTCCGATTCCGATTTTCGAAAAATCCCCGATGATGGAACCGAACTTGATCGATCCTGTATTGCATTCGACGCCTTCTTCCAGAATTTTTACCACTCCGTAATTGTTCTTCAAATCCGAAGTGGTAGCCAACGCGCCTATATTGACCCAACTACCGATGAGGGAATGTCCCAGAAATCCTTCGTGGTGTTTATTAGAATAATCTAAAACGATACTTTCTCCGACTTCTCCGCCTATTCGGCACCCCTGCCCGATCGTGGTTCCGCCGGTAATCCTGGCGTTATCTATCCTGGCACCCGGGCCGATGTACAAGGGACCTTCCAAAAAAGTAAACGAGGTGATCTTAACGTCCTTGTCCACGATCACGGGACCGGAGGTTACGTCGATGACCACTCCCGGAAAGATGCTCGCGGACGGATGGACATGCAAGTGTTTGGATTTGCCGACGATCTGAAAATCTCCGGACTTCACCTTTAACTTTTTGATCCACTTCCGGAGTTCCTTGTTCAGATCGATATCCTGCTCGATCGAACGGCCGGTACCTTCGATCAACTTCCAAGGGAGAAATTCTTCGGGAGAGAGGATCAAGTCCACATCCTGTCCCTCATGGATCAGGACCTTCGGGTTCCTCTCCAAAAAGGACCGTTCGAATTCGGGAATCGAATGCTTGTAAAAGATCTTGGCGTCCGGGTATTGGGCCCGCAAGCGTTCCAGCGGGGTTAGAATTCCATCGCGAATTTCGCTAAAAGACCTGACTCTAGTCAGGGCCTTTAAACCGGGAAGGATCTCCCTTTCGTCGATTAGAATTCTTTGGACCCTTGACACCGACTACTCCACTGTGACGGATTTGGCCAGGTTTCTCGGTTGGTCCGGAGGACAACCTCTCGCTACGGCAGAATAATAAGCCAATAACTGGAGAGGAAGAACGTTCAAAATAGGACTTAAAACTTCGGGGCAATCCGGAACCTCGAAGCAATAATCGGAGAGCTCCTTTGCCTCCTTATCCCCTTCCGTTACGATTGAAATGATGATTCCGTTCCGAGCCTTGATTTCCTGGATATTGGAAAGCATCTTGGAATAGATTTCGGATTTGGTTGCAAGACAAACTACGGGAACCTCGTTCGTAATCAATGCGATCGGGCCGTGCTTGAATTCCCCTCCCGCGTATCCGGACGCGTGAATGTAGGAAACCTCTTTCAATTTCAACGCGCCTTCCAGAGCGACAGGATGATTGTATGTTCTTCCTAGGAATACGAAATCCTTCGTTTTCGTAAAATCCGCTGCCCAGGTTTCCAAAAGAGGGGCCTGTGCTAGGATACGTTCCATCTTTGCTGGGAGCATGCGGATCTCGTCCAGTAGGATGCGCAACTCTTCGTCGGAAATGATCCATTTCAACCTGGCTACGTACAATGAGAATAGAAGCAAATTAATCACCTGTGCGGTAAACGCCTTGGTGCTTGCCACGCCGATCTCGGGTCCGGCGTCCGTTCGGATATACGAATCCGATTCCCTTGCAATGGTGGAATTCACGTTGTTCACCAAAGAAACCACTTTGATGAACTTCGCCTTCGCTTCCAGGATGGAGGCTAAGGTATCCGCTGTTTCCCCGGATTGCGAGACTCCTATGATCAAGGTATCTCCTTCGACGACGGGATTTCTATATCGAAATTCGGAGGAGGTTTCGGTGTCCGTTTGGATCTTCGCGAAATTTTCGAGGTAATGCTTTCCGAGCATCCCCGCATAATAGCTGGTACCCGCTGCCTGAATGATGATCCGATTCACTCTCGAAAGCACGTCCCTGGAGATTCCGGTTTCGGGAAATTGGATATCTCCCGATTCCGTGATTCTGGATTGGATGATTCTACGAAAAATTCCCGGCTGTTCATGGATCTCCTTGATCATGAAATGCGAATATCCGCCTTTGTCCACGTCCTCGAATTTGACTTCCTGCTTTTTAAACTCGATCTGTTTTTCGGATCCGTCGAAACCGAACACCTTACATTCATTTTTTGTAAAATATCCCCATTCTTCCGAATTGATATAATACACTTCATGGCAGTTCCGGGTCAGCGGCGAAACGTCCGAAGCTAGATAGAATTCGTCTTTTCCACGACCTAACAACAAAGGCGCTCCGTCTTGTGCAAAATAGACCCGATCCGGCTCGTTATCGAAAACCGCAGAGATGGCCCATTTCCCGTGTACTTTCTTGAACAGGCTTAAAAACGCTTCTCGATTGGATTTTCCCCCTTTGCGACTTTCCGCTAAAAGATTGGGAATCACTTCCGTGTCCGTCATGCTGTGGAAGACGTGGCCCTGTTGTTTCAGTTCCTGCTTCAGTTCGGCATAGTTTTCTATGATTCCGTTGTGCACGACTGCGACGGTAGCTTTAGAATCGGTATGAGGGTGGGCGTTGATTTGGCTCGGTTCACCATGAGTGGCCCAACGGGTATGGCCGATCCCGACAGTACCGCGGACCGGATGCTCCTTCAGGAAACCTTCCAAATCCTTGATTTTCCCCTTTTGCTTCCGGACCTGGATTTCACCCTTATCCAGTACCGCTATTCCTGCGGAATCGTACCCCCGGTATTCCAAGCTGATGAGTCCTACGATTAACACGGACTCCACGTTTTTATCACCGGCGTATCCTACGATTCCACACATATCTATGAATTCTCCATGATCTTTCCCGCAATATCCATCAAAGCGGAGAGATCTTTTTTAGTCCTTGCTTCGGCGATCACTCTTAGAATCGGCTCCGTATTCGAGGGACGAATATGAATCCAAGAGTCCTCACTAGCTAGACGCAGACCGTCGCGGACATCTTCCCCATGTTCGGGAAACGTGCTTCGGAATTGCGAATAGATCTCCTCCGTTTTTTTACCGCCGATTTTATATGCGATTTTACGCATAAATACGGCGGGAAGACCGTTCAGTACAGAATCGATGCCTTCTCCCTTTAGGGCAAGCAGATTCAATACATGCGCCACCCCGGAAAGGGAATCCCGACCGAAGGAAGGAATCATCGGATCGATGACTCCGCCGTTCCCTTCTCCTCCGAAAACGGATTTACGCTGTATCATTTCGGACACAACGTTCGCTTCCCCCACCTTGGAACGGTAAGTTGGAATTCCGGCGGAGGATGCTACCCATTCGTTAATAAAGCTAGTGGACAGGTTCACGGTTAGAGAGGCTTTTTTGGGCGGTCGATTCGTTTGGAGGTAAGAAAGAAAGCTGAAAGGAAGCGTATATTCCTCGGAAATCGCCCCCTTTTTCGGAGTGAGCAGAACCAAACGATCCGCATCGGGATCCAAAGCGAACCCCACCGTAGCTCCCGATTGCTTCATCGCTCGGGAAGATTGGCGCAAAGCATCCGGCGTCGGTTCCGGAGGACGCGGAAATGTTCCGTCGGGGGAACAATGAAGCGGGATCACCTTGCAACCCAATTGTTTTAACAATTCGGGTAAAACGAAGCTTCCTCCCCCGTTGACCGCATCCAAAAATACGGAGAATTTCCTTTTTTTAATCGCGGAGACGTTCACCCTGGAAAGAACCGCATCGATATGAGCTTGGATCCTATCCCTTCCCGACTCCAATTTCGAACCGGGTTTGAACTGAAAAGGCTTATAGCTCTGGTTCTTTACGATCTCCAAGATCTCTTCCAGGTCCTTGGCTCCCGTAAAAAACCCGCCTGGACCAATGAATTTAAACGCGTTCCATATGATAGGATTGTGAGAAGCGGAAATCATGATCCCACCTGCCGCACCGGTCTGGTTTACAACCGCCTTAACGGTAGGAGTCGGGACCACGCCCAATAGGATCACGTTTTTGCCCAATCCTTGCATGACTCCGATGGCGATGTTTTCCAGAAACTGGCCGCTTGGACGGGAATCCCGGCCGATGACCACGGTGTTTCCGCGGAGCCAGGAACCGAACGCGCGCAGAGCGTCATAAATGACGTCGGAACTGAACCCTGTAGGAATAATTCCCCGGATTCCGGAGACGGAAACCATCAGATCGGGGTGTTGGAAAACCGTGGATCGTGGATCTAAAACCATGGTTCCGGGATGAATCTCTTGAAATAAAAAAATGACATGGGCGATGACAGGATCGAACTGCCGACATCCTCCTTGTAAGGGAGGCGCTCTCCCAGCTGAGCTAATCGCCCGTTATGAAAACGGTTTTTATACGCCTGCTGCTGCTTGGCGATGAATGCGCAGTGCCATCCTGCTCTTTTTACGATCCGCGTTTTTAGAGTGGATGAGGTTGGTATTGGCTGCTTTGTCCAGAAGGGAAGCATATTCGCTGTACAGACCTTTCAGCGACTCTTTTTCACCATCTTGGATCGCCTTCAGGATCTTTTTTGCTTGGGTCCTAAGGCGGTTCCGATTTTGGGAATTCGCGGCATTTCTGCGCTTCGTCCTACGGATATCTTTTTCTGAAGATTTTATATTCGCCAAGGATGGAACCTTCCTATCAAGGGATACTATCCAGATTTTCGTACCTTCCCTATGTGTCAATTCGGTTTTTTTAAGATTCTTTTCCCTCCTGAAAAGAGACATAGGTCGGTCCTTTGCCAGGTGGGAGCCTTCGGTACGCATTCCCGAAAATACGGTTTCGGAAAGAAATTTTTTCCGGATGATTCCCAATAAAAACGGCTCAAAAAATTTAAAAAAGGAATCAAATGAAACTCTTCCGTTTTTTTATTCCTCTTCCTCTCGTCAGATACACTCAATTGTAAAAGAGAGCGAAACGACAATGATTTCCAGGCAAGAGTCTCAGTACATAGTTGTCAATTCCATCGGTGAAATCGATCCGAACAAGCTCTCCGTATCCCAACTCGGGGTAAAATACATCGATCGTTTCGGCAACAGATATGCTGTCCGTTTTAATAAGGAAAGTCGTAAGGCTGAACTCGTAAGGATCGCTCTCCAAAAAGCCTCGGATGCTCTTCCTTACCAGAAACCCAGAGCAAAGCAGCCGGGCAAAAGGGCTCCTTTAGATCTGGGAAAACTCTCCGCCCTATTAAAGAACACCAAAGACAAGAGTCCGGAGTGGATGGAATCGCTTGCGGAAAAAACCAATACGGAAGAACAGATTCCCGCCGCAAACTCGGAAAAGGCTCTCTCCGAACCGGGAGCCGATACCGCTCCCGCTAAAAAAGATTCTCCGGAACAGACCCCCAAAATAGTTCCGGCAAATCTTGACCGATTCGATCTCTCGAAAGTCGATTTAAACATTATAGAAAATCACATCGAAAACAAGCAGGATGAAACTCCTTCTTTCATCGATCCGGAAGACAGAAATTATAACAGGGAAGCCGGCTTCATAGAGGGGAAATTGTCCGAATTCCAACGGATCAAAGAAAGAATCGAATCCGTTTTGAACAATATCCGGAGTTCCAAAATCTTCGAAGCTACCGGCGATCCATCCGAGAATAAGAATATCGTAGGGAACCTGAACAGAGAGTACGACCTGGAGTTTTTCCAAAAATTGGACAAGATACTGAACTATCATAAGGAATTGACTTCTTTTCCCAGATCGATCACGTACTATACCGCAAAATACGAGTCCTCTAAAAAACAGATCTTACAGTCAAAAACGAACGACTTCGAAAAGCTACAACTGGTCATACGATGGGAAATGCAGGAAATGCTACTTTCTCTCTCCAAAAAATTGAAGAAAATGGTTCTAGACACCTTAAACGTGCTGAATACCAAAAACGAGAACCATTTGAAGCAGATCGCCTACAACCACCAGCAGATGTTCAAGGACGCTCGCAGCGCTTTATTATATTGCTCCGAGGATATAGGCGCGACGCTTATGTCCTTGCAAAAATGGGTCGATCATGAAGGGTAGAACCTTCCAACATGCCTCTGACAGACGAAGAACTTAAAAAAATCGTGGAAAAGATCCGCTCCGAATACCGGGAGGGGGCCCAGCAAAGTCCGAAACTTTTCGATAACAAAGGTTTCGAAGACAGGTACATCCAAACCTTGAAGCATAAGGGAAATCTGGAAAAATTCCTGCAGGACGAAGTGTCTTTTTTGGAGAAGGTCAAGGCAAAGCACCGGGAACTCGTGGAAAGGAAGAACGCTGCCAAAGGGGAGACTTTGAATCGGATTCTGGACGAGCAGGAGGAGAAACTTTCCAAATACCCCAGAATCGATTTTCATCCTCTAGCCAGAACGGAGATGCGTTATTTTTACGGAGCGATGACTAATTTTGCCGAAACGGAATATCCCGTTCTGATCCATATCTTTCGCGGAACTCCAGAGTATTCTTCCTTTCAGGATTCCCTTTCCGTCATCGAAAGAATCGGAATCTCGAAAAGAGGGCTGCCTTCACTCAGAATCGCCGAACATATCAAAGCCTTGTTGGACGCGAACGGGAACCAATCCGCTATGGAAAGGGACTCGCAAAACATTCTGAAAGAGGTCTGTCTTTCCCTGGCGAAACTGATTCGGAATATCCAGGATTGCATCGAAAAAAATCGGGTAAGCGATCGGATGACCGTTCAGGTCTCCGACCGGGAATTTCCGAAAGCGGCCGAGACCTACAAGAATGTACTTTTCGGTATCGCATTGGAAAAAATAATAGTCCGGGTCGAAAACATCATTCGGGATTTTCGAATGAATGAACTGGTCGGCTTGGATTCAAAATGAAACTATCCATCGTCATTCCCTGTTATAACGAAAAACAGACCATAAAAAACATTCTGGAAACGGTCCGAAAGGTCCCGTTCAAGGCCAAGGAAATCATCGTTGTCGACGACTTTTCCACGGATGGCACCCGCGAATTGCTCCGGACCCCGGCGTTCAAAAAACTCTACGACCGATTGGTTCTCCACGAAAAAAACCAAGGGAAAGGCGCCGCACTTAGGACGGGATTCCAAGCCGCCACCGGAGATATCGTGATCGTGCAGGATGCCGATCTGGAATACGATCCCTTCGAAATCCCTACGGTAGTGGATCCGATTTATAAAGGCAAAGCGGACGTGGTATTCGGAAGCAGGTTCATGGGAAACCACCCCCATCGCGTCGTTTATTACTGGCACAGACTAGGAAATCTATTGTTGACCACTCTCTCCAATATGTTTACGAACATCAATCTCACGGACATGGAAACCTGTTACAAGGCATTCCGGAGGGAAATCATCCAAGGAATCCGAATCAAAGAGGATCGCTTCGGTTTCGAGCCGGAAATCACGGCCAAAATCGCGAAGATTCCCGGCATCCGCATCTACGAAGTAGGCATTTCCTATTACGGCCGAACCTACGCGGAAGGAAAAAAGATCGGGTGGAAGGACGGATTCCGAGCCATCTATTGCATCATCCGGTATAATCTTTTCGGATAAACGAACAGAACACAGCTCGGATCACTGAATTTCGTATTCGCGATATTCCCAAGCCTTTTTGTTCCTCACGATTTCGTCTTTGAATCTGGAACGAAAAGACCGGATCCAGAAGTCCCGCTTTTCTCTTCCGGATAAAATGGAATTCAGATATTTTTTAAGTTTCGCATCCGAGGTGACTTCTTCTTCTTTTTTCGAAACCATAGCGTAGGCCTCGTCTCCGTAGCCTATAAAACCCAACCTCTTACCGGCAAACTTCGCGGATATATCTTTTAAAAGGGACTCGATCCGATCCTCCGAAATCTGATTCGAGGCGCAGAAAACCGTTTTTCGAAAATATTCCGTACCGATGGAGTTGCAAAGCACCGGATCGGAAAAAATCAGCACTTCCGCCCTCTGCCCGAGCCAAACGGATCTCGTTTCCCGGATTTGTACCAAACTAGTCTTATATACTAGAGCTCCCGCAAGCGTGACCCCGAAAGAATAGAGTAACAGCAACGAGGCAAAACCGTTGGCAAATCCTCTCACCTTCAGGATCTTCCATCCGCTTCCTTCCCAAACTCTTTGTAAAAGGATCGTTAGTGGAAAGAGGGAAAGACCCAAATACCTCGGACCCCAATTCGAAATCCCGTTATTCGGAGAGGACAAGGCGACGAAGGGTAGAAAGATCGGGACGGCGAGAAGCAGGATCCGAAAGGAATCCTCCCAGCCTTTCCATAGACGGAACCCTTTCCAAAAGAGTACGACGGAAATCGGCAAATATAGAAAATAACCCGGCATCCGATAAGAACCTACGAGTATGTCCCAGACCCGCGAGCCTATCGTGTCCTCCGCCACTCCCCCGAAATTTTCCGAGAAACGCGGGCCGAAGACATTTTCGTAATCCAGGATATTAAAAATAAATAATACTATGGAAACGATCGAAAAGGATAAGGAAAACAAAAAAGACCGGGGGACCCATTCCTTACGATGAATCAAAGCCCCTGCCAACCAGAGGGACGCGAACAACAGGAGAGCTTCCAAACGCAGCCATACCGCCAAACCTATGGCAACGCCTCCCAAAATCCGCTCCGCATTTCCTTCTCGAAAAAGTCCGGTAAAACCCGCCAGAGAAAGAAAAAGGAGAATGGGATGTTCGGAAGCCTCCGGACCCATCAGGAAAACGAAAGTCCCGAAAAAGGCGAATACGATCCAAAACCAAGGTAAATTCCAGGACCTTCTCAAAATCCAAGCGGAACCCAGATGGAAAATCATTCCGAAAAAAGGAAGAAGGAAATACGCTTTCAGGATCGCAAAAGGCGAATATAGTATCGAAAGGAAGACGGGAAAAACCCCTCCCACCCCGTCTCGAGTCCGATAAACGAACTTTTCCTTCCACAGGAAAAAATCGAAGTCTTCATCCAGCGAGCGCCCCGGATAAGTAAGAGTCTCGGACCGGAAGCCGGAAGTGACCAGAGAGACCGACTCGTGGATCTTCAGCAATGGATCGGAAAAGAAACCTTCCCAAGGTTTTAGGAAGGAAAGTAAAGTCGCATAACAAACGGAAAATAGAAAAAAAGAAAGAAGCTCCCGTTTGCGGTCCCGATCCTGATCCACTAAAACCTCCGTTCTTTCGGCAATATACGGAAAGCGAAAGAACCCGGAAACAATATGCGACTTGGATCGTTCCTCATCCACCAAAAACCGGAATCGAGGATTCCGAACGGGACGATTCCCTTCAAAGGGAAAAAAATAAATTCATTTCTCCGAGAGGATTTTTAGAAAAATACTTGTAGTTTAAACTATTACAAGATGAACTATCCAAATCAACACTATGACTCAGGTGAATCGAATGAGCAAAAAATATACCATCCTCTCCCTGCTCCTAGCCGTTTTGGCCCTCGGGAGCTTACAAGCCGCGAACTATAAATTGGACACAGCCCACACTTCCGTAGGCTTTAAGGTAAAACACCTAGCGATCTCCAATGTACCGGGAACCTTTAAGGAATTCTCCGGCAAATTCGCGTTTGACGAAAAAACCAACTCGCTTTCCGCACTGGATGTTACGATCCAAACCGGGTCCGTTTCTACGAACGATGCGGATCGTGACAAGCACCTGAAAGGCAAAGACTTTTTCGACGCGGGCGAATTCGGAACCATCACTTTCAAAGCGGCGAAAGCAACCGTTAAGAAAGGTGGAGTCGCGAAAGTCTCCGGAGAATTGACCATCAAAGGAGTCACCAAACCCGTCGTTCTGGAAGTGAAATATGGCGGATCTGCGAAAGACCCCTGGGGAAATACCCACCTTGCTTTCGAAGCGGAAACCAAAATCAACCGCAAAGATTTCGGTCTGACTTGGAATAAAACTCTGGAAACCGGCGGAGTACTGGTCGGCGAGGAAGTTTCTATCCGTATCGAGGGAGAAGCGATTCCGGAATAATCGGAAACAACGCCCGAATCCGCGAAACGTCCGCAAGGGCGTTTCGTCGGAGATTTTTTCTCCCTTTTTCCTTCTTCTCCTTTTTCTTGCTGAAATAAATCCGCTCCTTGTAACCATTTCTCCGAACCTACGAAATGAAGGTTGATCGGGAAACGTCGTAAACCGACCGGTCCGATCCAACGTATCTACGGAGACTAAAATGAACGAAATTACGAAACAGTTATTGATCGGAGCAGCTCTTACCGGCTTACTCACTAGCGGAGCCATAGCGGAAGACAAAAGCAAATCCGGTGCGGAGCCGACGGGCGAATGCCACGGAGTCAATTCGTGCAAAGGAAAAGGAGACTGCGGCGGAAAACATCACTCCTGTGCCGGCAAAAATTCCTGTAAGGGAAAAGGCTGGATTTCCGTTTCCAAAAAGGAATGCGACGCCCAAAAAGGAACCTTTAAAAAATCCTAATATCCTGAATAAACCCTCCTTGGACGAGTTTGGAGACGAAAACGGACACGAAGTTCGCGTCTGACGGAAGAAATTCCGATTCGTTTAACGCTTCCAGGAGGGTTTTTCCCTCTTTCAATTTCGTTCCTAATGCCCATTCGGATTCGTTCAAGCTCTCGATCCTAAATTCCTCGCCTTTCTTACCCAGGAGAAGACGTTCTTCTTCTTTCACGTTCGACAAGTCCTGGAATTCGAGGTTTCTATTCTTCCAGAGTTCGCGGACGGAGAATTCGTTCCGCAAAAAGATACAGGATTCCGAAAATACGAATCGAAGATCCCCGGGGCTCTTTCCGGCTATTTTTTCCGTAAGGTCCACGGCAAAAACGGGAGGCAGATGGAACAGAAAAGCGATGATACGCTCGAACTCGGCGAGTTCGCGCACAAAGGGAATTTCGGGAAAGGACGCCCCCAAAAACGAAGGAAATTCCTTCCCATAATCGGATAGATTATACGACTTAGAGTCGTTCCTTTTTATAAATTCCTGGCAAGCCTCGAAGAAAGTTTCGTCTCCCAAAACTCTCCAAACGGTTTCGTAGGTCTCCCCTAATGCCTCGGTCAACCTGGCGCCGTATCCGAGCGAATAGACGTTCAAAGCGGAAAAGGAATCCAGGGTTCCGGCCGGGAGAATCTCCGGATCCAACTCTATCGTCCACCCTTCGGAGAGCAGGGATACCGCAAAGTTGCGTCTAAACTCGAAGATATTGCTCATTCTTTCGCCTCTGCCAAAATGGAAGCGGCTTTCATCGCTTCTTCCTCGACTGTCGGAAAGGGGGGAATCTCCGCATCCCATTCCAAAAGAATCGGTACGTTTGAAATCCGGGGAAGAGCGAATCGGAATAGATCCCAAACAGGAGCCGCGACCGGATTGGAATGCGTATCGAAAAGGAACCCGTCCGCATCCGTAAATCCGGCGATATGGATCTGCTCCACGCTTTCCCAACGGATTCCGTTTAGGAATTCCAAGGCGGAAAAGCCGTGATTAAACGAATTTACGTAAACGTTATTTAAATCCAGAAGTAAACCGCACCCGGATGCCTGAAGTACTCCGGAAAGAAACTCCCACTCTGTCATCCGGTCGGAGCGAAAACGAAGATAAGTGGACACGTTTTCGATCAAAATCTTTCTTCCCAGGAAATCCTGCACTTTCCCGATCCGTTCTATCGCAAGTTTCTGAAATTCTTCCGTAAACGGAAACGGAAGCAGATCGTGCAGATACCTACCGCCCTGATCCGTCCAGCAGAGATGGTCGGACACGATCATCGGATCGATCCTACGGACCAAAGACTTCCATCGTTCCATATACCGTTCGTTCGGAAATTCTTCGCCTAACAAGGATAAGGAGACTCCGTGCAGAGCCACCGGAAAATCCTTTCTCAGATTTTCCAGCATCAGCAAAGGTTTTCCTTCGGAGTCCATATAGTTCTCCGTAATGGCCTCGAACCATGAGATCTTCTCCGGTTTATTCTGCCTCAAATACGGATAATGCTCCGAACGCAAACCCACACCTATGAGCGACTTCCTAGTTCGCTCCAATCCCGGTTTTTCCAAACGACCTTGCATTCTCACTTCCACTTCGCCTAAGAAAGGGAAACCCAATCATCCCTTTAAGTGTGGTGAGATAGTATTCACCTGACAGTCATCGAAAAACCGGTGGCCCCAGTTTCTTCTGAAAGAGAAAATGATT
>NZ_RQET01000002.1 GCF_004769195.1 Leptospira fletcheri | reverse complement strand
AACAATCAATTCGCAGTTATACTGTTTCTAAGAACGCAACAAAAGCCGAAGAGAAATCTTCGGCTTTTTTGTTTTAGGCTGAGCTTCTCGCTAAAACATTCGGACTGGACTGATCCATGAGAAAGGAGAACCCCACGCATGTGGGGAAAAGGTGGAAGAGATTAGGATCACGAACTTCCAGTCCGGTTCATCCCCACGCATGTGGGGAAAAGGTAGTCACTAAAGTTCGTGGCGTCCCCACCCTCGGGTTCATCCCCAGATGCCCGGAGAAAAGGAAGTGCAGGTTTACTTTTACTTCGAGCGAGAATCGATAGCAGGCTGTTAGATCGTCATCACCCCCTATTCATGAAAATGGAATTTGACTCCGGCTCATTCGGATATTTCTACCTATTTAAAATTTGTCGATCTTTCATGGTAAATCGTTTTACATAGGCTCGAAAATACGAATGGGGGAATATACGAATAATATTTTCATTCTTTGAGAGGACCTTTTCCGATTCGAATCACCTCAGACAGAGGTGCCTCTTTCTGAGGTATCTTCCCATAGAGTCAGTGCGAATCTAGTGGGTCTTTTGCTGACTTGTCGGAATGGCGTACGGGGATTGGTCTTGATGCTCATATAGATTTGCGCCGCGATAGTGGCCCAAGGCGTTTGTCCTACGGAATCGGTTTTCCATTTCATTTCTTTCGCAAGTGTCCAGATCTCGGAGGTGCTCATCGGTTTTCCGGTAGTATTGAGCGCTTTTTCTGCTATTTCGAGAAAGGAAGGGAATTCCGGCATCTTTAAAGATTTCTTTTATATATTGAAATTGTAAACTGATTTATGTTTTCTTGCGTTAAAATCCAATGAGTTGATTCGAATCATGTTTTCGATTTTAATGTCGGGTTTGGAGGATTTCTCAATAATCGTTTGCGATCTTTGGTCGCTCGCTTGCGTTAGGGATACGCAAGGCGCAGAATGCGGACCCCGCAGGCCGTTCGGCCGAGGAGTCCGAAGCGAAGCGGAGCCTGGAGTAGCCCGACCCGCGGAGCGCAGAATATATTTTTCAGCCTCAGATTTGAGTGCGGGGAACGCACATGATTCTATTGCGCTATTTTAAGGTGGGTAATCATAATTCCGAGAGAAAGCCGAGTTTTGCTTGAGAATAATATAATTTTATGATATAGGTTTTCCGACCTTCTCCCACGGGCCCTCCTCCACCACCCAAATATTAGGGTGGGGGCCCCCGAAAACCTGTAGGAGCTCCACAGTAGAATTCCCGCCGCATCGACAGGAAACTTTTCTTATACGGAGGGAACGATCTAGAGAAAGATAAGTTCTAACGCAAGGATCGAAAGATAAACCTTCTTTCGATCAGGAGTATTGCATGAAACAATTTTTCGGAACTTCCGCCATCGCATTTGTCCTTTTGGCATTATGCTCTCTTTCGGCACAGCCAGCTCCTCCGGACGATTCCAGGAACCCCTGTGCGGCGGATCGGCAAACATATTGTAAAAATATTCCCCACGGCCCGGAACTTCATGATTGCATGCATGCGAACGAGTCCAAGTTTTCTGCGGCATGTAAGTCCCATCTTTCCGAAATGAAAGCGAAACACGACGCAGTCAAACAGGCTTGCTCCGCGGACGAACAAAAATTCTGCTCGAATACAGGTCATGGACATGGCGGTCCGATGGGTTGCCTTCGTTCCCATGAATCGGAATTGTCTGCAGCTTGCAAAGCGGCTCTTCCCCCTCCTCCTACGAGAAGATAGACCGTAGAGATTCGGCCGAATAATGATCGACTCTATGGAGATTCGATCCAAGATACTGCCCAATCTACTATGACTTCTAAAAAGGTACTGATCGCAAATAGAGGAGAAATTGCGATTCGAATCTCAAGGGCCGCAGCGGCTTTAGGTTGGGAAACGGTCGCAATTTTTTCGGAGGACGATTCGGATTCGAAACATCGCTATTATGCGAACCAGGCATTTCCGATCCCCGGTTATGGAAGTTCGGCTTATTTGAATGCGGATCGGATTTTACGCATCGCGTCGGAGCAGGGCTGCAGTCTGATTCACCCGGGCTACGGTTTTTTAAGCGAGAATGCCGACTTCGTAAGAGAATGTGATCGCGCCGGGGTTACCTTCATCGGTCCGACGGAGGAAATCGTCCGAAATTTAGGAAATAAGTTGGGCGCTCTTCGTTTAGCGGAATCCCTACAGATTTCCGTTCTTCCGGGAACCAGAAAGCCCACGGAACTTTCGCAGGTCGAAGATTTTTTCGATCAGCATGGATCCTTAATGATCAAAGCCTTAGCCGGGGGAGGCGGGCGCGGCATGTGCAGGATCGAATCTCCCGATCGGATCCGGGAGGAATTTTCCAGATGCTCTTCGGAAGCGAAAGCCGCCTTTGGAAACGGGGAGCTTTACGTGGAAAAGCTCTTACTTAATGCCAGGCATATAGAAATCCAAATCCTAGGAGACGGTACCGGGAATGTACTGCATTTTTGGGAAAGGGATTGTACTCTACAACGTAGGAACCAAAAGCTGATCGAAGTTTGCCCGGCTCCGAATCTCGCACCTTTGATTAGAGATAAAATCGTAGATTCGGCGCTCCGATTAGCCCGGAATCTGAAGTATCGTAGTTTAGGAACTTTTGAATTTCTTTTGGATGAGAACTCGGAAGGAGATTTCTATTTCATAGAAGCGAATCCCAGATTGCAGGTGGAGCATACCGTTACGGAGGAAGCTCTCGGAGTCGATCTGGTGGAGCTTCAACTTCGGATTGCGGAAGGAGGTACTCTGAAGGAATTCGGTTTGAATCAGGAAACGATCTCGAAGCCGAAGGGGTTTGCCATCCAACTCCGCCTAAATGCGGAAACGATAGACGAAAAGGGGAATGTGCAACCTTCTGCAGGGCGTCTCTCCGTATTCGAGCCTTCTAGCGGTCCCGGAATTCGCGTCGATACCGCGGCTTATACCGGTTATGCGATGAATCCCTCTTTCGATCCTCTTTTGGCAAAATTAATCATCCGGACCCAGTCGTCCGAATTCAAGAATGCAGTCTCGCTAGCCAGAAGAACTTTACGCGAATTTCGGATCCAAGGGAGTAAAACGAATCAAAGTTTTCTAAATCATCTTCTACGACTTTCCGAGATGGAAGAATACAAGGTCTACACGGGACTTATCGACGAAAACTTTGCGAGATTGGCTTTCCAAGTCGATGAGGAGAAGGTAGGATTCGGCTTCGAATCGAACCATAAAAACGAGGGCTCTGCCGAACCGGAAACTCATGAGATCCCCTTGGGAACGATTCCCGTCCTTTCTCCCGTGTCCGGAAGAATGACGGAAATCGACGTGGTCGCCGGAGATTTCGTTCGAAAAGGGCAAAAAGTGGCCGTGGTTTCCGCGATGAAAATGGAGCATTTGCTGAAAGCAAACGAGAGCGGAATCGTGGAAGCCGTACTTGTTTCTCCGGGAAAGAACGTTTCGGTCGATCAAGCAATCCTGGTTCTGCGACCCTCCGAGGAGGAAGGTCCTTCTCACGAGGATATTTTAAGTCATGAGATCGACTTTGTCCGAACGGATCTGCAGGATGTCTTGAATCGATTATCGTTAAACGAAGATAGCTCTCGCCCGCAAGCGGTCTCTAAGCGTCACAAACGAGGGCAGAGGACGGCTAGAGAGAATGTCGCGGATCTTTGTGATCCGGGCACATTCGTCGAATATGGCGCTCTAGCGATCGCCGCTCAGAGGAGGAGGAGATCTCTCGAAGAGTTGATCAAACTGAGTCCTGCCGACGGATTGGTGACGGGAATCGGCAGCGTAAACGGGGATTTGTTCGATTCCTCGCTTACTAAGTGCGCAGTCCTTGCCTACGATTACACGGTCTTCATGGGAACCCAAGGAGCCATGAATCATAAAAAGACGGATCGCCTTTTGCAAGTCGCTAAAAACCTGAAGCTTCCTTTGGTCTTCTTTACCGAAGGAGGAGGGGGAAGACCGGGAGAAGTGGACGTACCTGCAGTCGCCGGATTGGACTTGCATACGTTTCGCCAATATTCGGAGTTAAGCGGAGCGGCCCCGAGAATCGCGGTCGCGTCCGGACGTTGCTTTGCCGGAAACGCCGCACTATTCGGCTCCAGCGATATTCGGATTGCGACCAAGGATTCCAATATCGGAATGGGAGGACCGGTCATGGTGAAGGGAGGCGGTCTTGGAAATTTCAGCGCCGAAGAGATCGGCTCCGCGGAGATCCAATCCAAAAACGGTGTGATCGATCTAGTCGTAGAGAACGAGATCGAAGCGGTCCGCGCGGCGAAACGTTCCTTGGCGTATTTTCAGGGGAAGGTGGAAGCCTTTTCCTGTAAGGACCAAAGGCTCCTACGTTCTATCGTTCCAGAGAATCGTTTGAGATCCTACGATGTGAGAGCTTTGATCGAGATTTTGTCCGATGAGGATTCGGTTTTGGAGCTCAGATCCGGTTTTTCTCCCGGAATCGTCACCGCTTTTATCCGAATCGAAGGAAGACCCATCGGACTGGTCGCGAATCACTCTATGCATTTAGGTGGAGCGATCGATGCGGAAGGCGCGGAGAAGGCTGCCGATTTTATGAAACTCTGCGAATCTTTCCGTCTTCCGATATTATCTCTTTGCGATACTCCGGGTTTCATGGTAGGACCGGACGCAGAGCGACTGGCATTGGTGCGGAAAGCAGGGCGATTGTTTCAGGAGGGCGCAGGTCTAAAAGTGCCGTTTTTCACGATCGTTCTCAGAAAGGGGTACGGATTGGGGGCTATGGCTATGGCAGGCGGAAGTTTCCATTCTCCCGTGTTTACGATTTCCTGGCCTTCGGGAGAATTCGGGGCCATGGGGATCGAGGGGGAAATTCGAACCGGATACCAAAAGGAATTGGCGGAAGTCAAGGACTGGAACGAACGCCAACTTCTGTTCGAGCGTCTTGTCAAGGAAGCCTACGAAAGAGGGAAGGCGATAAATATGGCGTCGTACCTGGAAATAGACGCGGTCATCGATCCGGCAGATTCAAGAAAATGGATTTTGCGAGGATTGGCCTCGGAAATTTCTTGATTCGCATCCGAACCGGGTTAGAATTCCCTCCGCGTCGGAGGTTTTCATGTCGCATAAATCCGTTTCGAAATTACTGGCTATTTTCGCCATTGTCGGTTTGGTCATTTCCTTGTCGGGAACGTTTGCTCAGTCCTTTATGATCGGGGGAATGTATAAGGTTAGCGGAACGAATCCGAACGGAAGTAGGTACCAGGGTTCCGTCCAAATCAGTCAGAACGACGACGGAAGTTATACGTTCGACTGGTCCGTCGGGAACAATTATAGCGGAACGGGATCTCTGCAAGGAAACGTTTTATCCGTGGACTGGGGCGACACTTATCCGGTGATCTATAATGTGAAAAACGGAGGCGCCAGATTGGAAGGAACCTGGGGAAACGGAGCCGGAACGGAGATTTTATATAAATAACTTTATTATTCGTTTAACGTAAAGTCACGGCCTCTTTGAGAGGAGTAGGGATACTGCTCCTTTTTCAGGACGGTTTTGGCCAATTCCGGAACGCGTAAATTGACGTACGAGATCAGACTCGCGGCGGTGATTTTTCCGTTCGTCCTAGCCTTGCCTTCCAAACCTTCCAATAGGGCCGTAGTCAAGATTCCGTGTGCGAGTTCCGAGGACTCGTAAGCTTCCTCCTTTTCGAGGGTGGAGGCGATTACGCAGACCCCTGCGGTTTTGGCGAAGGAACTGATGTCTTTGAATTGAGTGATCCATTCCCCGCCCGAATCGCAGGTATCGAAGATGATCAGTTTTCTTGTGGCGGGAATCTTGGAGATCGAAGAGATGAATTCCTGCTGGCTAAATCCGGATCGGACGTCCTCCGGTGTATCGACCCGATAGGAACTCGTTAAGAAAAAGAAATTTCCGGACTTCTCCGTGCCGTGACCCGCGATAAAAACCAGCAAAGCGTCCTCCGGGCCTGAGGATCGGGCAACTTTTTGGAATAACTCTTCGATGCCGGATTTCGTGGCTTGTCCGTTATACGCCGTATAAGCGACTACCTTATCGAACGTACCGTCACCTGCGGAAGAAACTTTTTTCATAATCGCGGTAGCGTCCTTGACCGCGTATTTTAGATCCATAGACGAACCGGGATAATCGTCTATCGCGATCAACACAAGATGAAGAGTCGTCTTCGAGGCGGATTTTCGGAGAGACTGATAGTTTTTCGTTTCCGAATAAGCGACCAGACCTGCTTTACTTTCCGCGCCGATTCGAAACGAATTGGAGCCGGGTAAAAGCGCGGATTTGAACATTACCTGCAGGCAATTTCCCGTTCGGATCATTCGCACCGACCTGGAGTTTTCCTTCGAAATGAGCGAGCCGTTGTGGTACGCGTATACATCCTCGATTCCCCCGCCCGCGTCGCAGACAGTGCCTTGTATCGAAGCGGAATCCGTATTCGGGTCGGGCTGGATTTGGATTTGTACTTTCGGAGGGGGAGAGGATCGGTATAGTTCCGATAGGGTCTGTTCGCCTCCGATTTCGGAAAGAGAAGTCTGTATGAGTTCGGGGCTGTAAAAGCGGTTAAAAAAAGTCTCCAAGCCGAATCCCTCAGGGGACTCCTCGGAGTTGAAGAAAAAATAACTCTCCAATGTTTCGGAATCATAGTCGAAACGACCCGAGGGGTTGAAGACGATTTTTCCCTTGTCCGTAAGCACGATATTGGTCTTCAAATTTCCTTTCAGATCGAATATCTTTTGGGTTCCGTCGTCGCTTCCCGTAAGTACGTTTTTTCCTCCGTTGATGAAAACGGCCCGATTCACGGTATCCGTATGTCCTTTGAGGACGGAGATCTCTTTTCCCTCCTTCCAGAGTCTCACGGTCAGATCCTCGGAGGAACTCAATAGATACGTCCCGTCCGAAGAAAAGGATGTAGAATGAACCGAGGATGTATGACCTATAAGCGGGACGATTTTCCCGGCCTGCACATCTACCAATCGCACCTTCCCGTCGTCCCCCCCTGCGGCGATCCTTTTTGCATCGGGTGAAATCGAAAGACAAAGTACGGAACCGTTGTGGAGCACATATTCGTTTAACATTTTCCCGGAAGGCGACCAGATCCTCAACTTACCGTCCTCCGCAGTGGAGGCGATGTATTTGGCGTTCGAGGCGTATTTCAGATCCGTGACAGGACCGTCGTGGGCGGAAATCGACTCGACGATTTCTCCTTTCGAGTCCCAAATTCGGATCTTTCCGTTCTCATCTCCTCCTGCGAGGAATTTTCCGTCGGGGGAAAAGTCAAAGGCGGCTATGGAACCTCCGCCCGTATTTGCGATCTCCTGGAATTCGTCCGTGTCAAGCGAGTATATTCTGATCTTACTATCATCCGCTTGGTAAGCGATTCTTTCACCAAACGGGGAATAGGCGATAGAGGAGACGATCGAAGTATTGGCTTGCAAAACCCGGAAGAATCTTCCTTTCAGACTCCAGATTACCACGGTTTTATTTTCCAAACCCGTCGCGATTCTACCTCCCCTCAAATCCGAGAAGGTTGTGATTCCGGAGGATTCCTTCCAGGAAGGATGCAGCAGAGATTCTACGGCAAAAATCGAATTCTGCAGTAGGACCCAAACGAATAGAAAGCGGAGAACCATGGGATGATCCTTCCCTAATTTCCGTCGTCGGAATCTTGATTGGCGTTAGAAGGCTTGGAAAGCACGGACGAAACCCCCGTTTTTGCGGGTTGGTGAGTATTGGTAGGTTCCGAAACGTTCATTCTGACCGTAACCGGCAGACCGTTCGGTCCTACGGGAACGAAAATCAATTTGTTTTGAGGGCTATCGTACGCTTTGTACTGTATGTACTTCGCGGAAAGGGAATCGTTTACGATCTTAATGGCGTCCGCTTCGGCTTTGGCTTTAATCGTCACGATTTCCGCGTCTCGTTGGGCGTTCATTCTTGCGATCTCGTTGTCTTTTTTCTGGATCGCTATCTCGAATTTCATCGTTTCGAGTTCTTGTTCTTTGGTGAGTTTTTTCTGGATCGCTTCCATTACCTGACGACTGAACGAAATATCGTCTATATTCACGTTGCCGATCTCTATATGTCTCGCGGATAGCTTATCCTCCATCATCGTTTTTATTTCCTTTACGATCTGCTGGTTGTTTTTGGAGATCTGTATCATCGGATAGTTCGTAAAAGCGTTCCTGACGCTGGTTCTGAAGTCTTGGCGCACTACGTTCGCATAATATTGCGGTCCCACTTCGGTGTGGAGATTGATGATCTGACTTTGGATAGGACGGATCGTAATGGAGGCGATCACGTCTATCCTGAGGTCGTCCCGAGTGATTACATCTATCGTTTCCTTATAGGGTTCCCATTGGAGATTGTATACGAAGACGGTCTTAGTAGGCGAAATGGAATAGGTCCCTGCCGTGAGAATGTCCTTCTGGATCTTGTTTTCAAAAGGGGCAAAAACGATTCCTGCTTGCCCCGGAGAGATGGTAGTACAGCCTAACTGCAAAATCAAATAAGGAATCGCCAGGATGGCAATAATTAATTTCCTAAACATACTCATAATCCTCTATTCTATAATTTTATTTCATTCAATTTCCGTAATTCTTTATGGATCCGTCTGGATCGTGATTTCTGCGCTGTTCCATTCTTCTTCGCGTATTTCCGTGTTTATTTTTTTGATTCCTCTCGCTACTACGTCGAAAGGATTTGCTATACGCCCGAAGGGAGTACCGGGTACCGGGATCGCGCTGAATAGATCCAGATTCTTTTTGGAGGCTATGGCCTTGATCATGTCCCGTCCGAAAGGTTCTCCGGCCGCAAGAATATATCCGGACTTACCGTCGGGAATCTGGATCGTAGATCCTGCCTTCGCGAAATTGGAAGGGGAGCTGTCGTTCGGGAAGAGAAGAATGGTATCTCCGTCGCTTTGCAATAGAATGAGATAGAGATAACAATCCTCCGAGACCCTTACCTGGAAATTCACGGGTTCGTTGTTTTTATAGGTCTTTTGGGACGAGGTAAGAGTGACCTTTAAGGAAGAAACCGTGGGCTTGAGTCCGCTTAAATTCCTCAGGAGAAGGTTTTGTGAGAGGTATTGGACCAGCTCCTGAAAGACCCTACCGGATCCGTTTTCGGAAAAGGAACGGTTGAAATCCACTTTAGAGGTTTGTACATCCAAAAGTTCGAGCGCCCATTTCTTGCCGGACTCCCGGATCTGAATCAACTTTTGTGCAGATAATAGTTTGCCGATCTTAGGGGCGTTTTCCGCGGTCGCCAAGCCCTGCATGCTAAGAGTGATTTCGTTTAACGCATCCGCCGTCTTCTTACGATCGATCACCACGATTTTCCCGGATTCCAAAAGCGCCCCTTTCAGGTCCTCCTCGAAGGGGACGGCTCTTTCCGAAGATTCTAAAATCGCGACCCTGTATTTGTCCAATAAGTCCGTTCCGGAATTCGTCTGGTAATTTTCCGCAGGACGAGCGGGAGAAGGATCCGTAATCGAAGAGGACGGGGTGGCGCAGGAAAAAAGGAGAACGCATGCAAGAAGGAAACCCTTCCTTTGGAAGGAATCGTAAGAAGCGTATTCGATCTTTCCGGGGTAAAACCGAATCTCGTGCGAGAGCCTTCCTTTCATCCGATGCTCCTTCCTTCGGGCAAAACCCCGTTTTTGGAATCTATCTGACATTAAGACCTGTCGGCACATGCATTTCTTCCATTTTTGTAAAAAAATTATCTTTTTGCCGGGATCGTCGAGAAAGAAAAACTACGTTTTTCGAACAGGACCCGTTCCGCAGGTAGGAACGGGATTTTTGGAATCAGATCGCGAATACTGTCTGTAGAAAGAAATAGGAGGCGTCCGGCTTTCCGGTATATGTACTGGGAGTATTGGAAGTAGGTACGGTCACGTGGGCGTTCCGGATCGAATCTCCGGCCCTTAAGAATGCGATGCCTCCCCAAATGGAGACATTCTCCCAAGGAGTCACCATATAAATGAAATCCACCTCGGTTCCGATTTTCTTTCCCAGATGCTGTGAATTCGCATTATATTGTTGGTTATTGGAAAAGTCCTCGGTACTTCCCGCGAGACCGCCGGTGACGATTCCGTTATTATTATAATAAGCGTCCTGCAATTTCGCCTTATAATAGAAATGCGGATTGAAGATGAACGTGCCCCATTTTCCCGAGGTCCATTTTATGTGAACGGAATAATCCTTCGCATTCTGCCAAAAGAAAGTTCCCGCAATTCCGTTTCCGCTATAAGGGATAAAACCGCTTGCGATCCGTCTCGTCGGAAAAGGGGCGTTCCAAGTGCTTACGGAAGAATCGCTTCTGTTCGGATCTCCGGAGGCATAAACGTATTGAAGACCGATTCTGAGATTCTTACTCGGATGGACTCCCACCTGTAAGGTCAGAAAATGCGAGGCGTACTTCTGGTTTTCGTTTTCGATCAAAAGATTTTTGTTGTTAAACGCATTGATTGCTCCGGTGCCTGTAGTTGGATCCGTCGCGTTTTGCAGCCAGCTCGTTCCGACTCTGAGTCCGTTATAGCCTCCTTGCCAAGCGGCTTCTACGGTCCAGTCGAAAGGAACTCCTTCCGGAAGAGAATTGTTTTCCGTCCGATTCGTTAGCCTGAAACCGTACGTATTCTGTTGGTCCGTCGGCTTGGTCACGACCGTACTATTGTTCGCGGGGTTGTATCTCCGTATTACCGTGAAATCGTAGATATCCAAAGCCAACCAACTTGCAAATTTCGTAAAATTATTCGCTCCGACTAGATAGGAGTTGGGAAGAGTCGTATTCGCGCTGACCAATCCGGAGGAATTGTATTGAGAGGTGACTACGGTTCCGAACGTGTCTAGGGTGTTGTTTCCGGATTTGGCCGTAAAACGTAATCCGTCGCTGGAATTTCCGATCTGATTGTCGTTTGCCGCGCCCAGGATTCTTCCGTCTCCGAAGTCGATGATTTGCCTTCCTAATCTGAGTCTAAGGGATTGGTCCGGCGTACGTAGATCGAAGAACGCCTCCCGAAAGGAAGTCGTATTCAATACGGGAACCTGGTTTTGACTCGTCTTAGTGGTATCATAAATCACTCCTCCGTTCGTGCCTAGTTCGAATCGGGAGGTTCCTGTGTATGCGGGGGATTGTTCTCCACCCCAGATACGGGAGTCCTGCAATGTGGCTTTGAAAAGAACATAAGGATTGATGTCGGCGATCAGATAAAACTGGGTCAATCCGGTGAGTACGTTGGAATTGTCCGCAGTAGTCTTATTGAAGTCCGTATTATTGACGGATTCGTACCGAGGACGGACTAAAAATCCCACTCGGAACCTGTCCTGAAACCAGAGATCCGAGTTGGAACGGATGACCTTGTTCTGTTCGGGAGTGACCTGCAAACTTCTTAAGTATTCTCCCGGTGTATTTCCTATAAGAGGGCTCTTGTAAATTTCCTTTTCTTTCTTCTGCGGAGCCGAACCGGTTTCGTTCGTATCCGTCTTTTCCGAGACGCTTGGGGGATTTTTAGAAGAATCCTTAGGCTCTATCTTGTCGGAACCGGCGGGGAGAGATTGGTTTTGCCCGAATTCCGGGGCTTTGCTTTCGTTCCCGGGAGGAGATTCTAAGGGAGCAGCTTTGACCCAGATTGGTGCGGACAGGGTGGCAATTCCAAGAGCCACGCGCACGATTTTCATCCTGATTTTCGTCATTTTATTGCCTCTTTTATTCGTTATTACAGATTTAAGGGGTATCTGGAGTCAATTAGTTTATTATATGGGATATAAATATGTTATAGCAAATAAAATCCGTTATAAGAGAGGGTGGGAGGGGTGAAATAGAAGGGCCCAACCAGCAAGGCGGGATTGTTTTCAAAGAGAAGTGGGAGAAAGGGATCTCGTTTTAGATCGAAAAATCTTCTACATATACTTTCGCGTGTCGAATCCGAAGGTACACGGTTTCACCGGGCAAGAGATTCAACTCACGGAAAGTGGTTTGGTCGATTAAGGATTCGATCAGGGAACCGGAATCCAATCGTTTCAATTCGATTCGAACATTTCTTCCGGTGGAATGGATGTACTGGATCTCCGCCGGAATTCCATTCTCTGCGGTTCTTAAAATTTCGACATCATAGGGTCTTACGTAGGCGACGGCTTCCGCATCCTGTACTTGGGAATGCTCAGGGGAATCCACGTGCTGGTCTCCGATTCTTGCCACGCCTCCTTGCACTCTGCCGTGAAATAGATTCACGTCTCCGAGAAAATGGAACACGAATGGGTTCTTGGGTTTGTTGTAGACTTCGTCGGGACTCCCGATCTGTTCTACCTGTCCCGCGCGAAGGATGACGACGGAATCGCTGACTTCCAAGGCTTCTTCTTGGTCATGGGTAACGAATACGCTGGTGATATGGATTTCGTCGTGCAGTCTTCGGAGCCAGGTTCGGAGTTCCTTCCTTACTTTCGCATCTAGAGCTCCGAACGGCTCGTCCAAAAGCAGGTATTTGGGTTCTATGGCCAGAGCTCTCGCCAAAGCGACTCTCTGCCTCTGTCCTCCGGAAAGTTCCGAAGGAACCCGGTCGTGGAAATTTTCCAATTGTACCAACTTTAAAAGTCGGAAGACACGCTCGCGGATTTCATCCTTGGACGGTCTGGTGGCACGGGGCCGGACTTTCAAACCGAAGGCGATGTTTTCGAAAATCGTCATGTGTCTAAACAACGCGTAATGTTGGAATACGAAACCGACTCCTCTCTCCTTGGAGTCTTTTTTCCCCGTTTTTTCCCCGTTGAAATAAACTTCCCCAAGGTCCGCGACTTCCAAGCCTGCGATGATACGTAGGAGAGTTGTCTTGCCGCTCCCGGAAGGGCCCAATAACGCGACCAGATTTCCGTCAGGAATCGTAAGGTTGATGTCTTTTAACGCCTGAAATTCTCCGAATTGTTTGCTTACGTTTTTGATTTCTATAGACATGGTTCTCTCCTAAGGTTTTCCGGTTTTGCCCGCTCCCTGTCCGACAGGAAGAGAAGTTTCGGAGGATTCCTTGTTGTCCTCGTCGGGAGGAGCTTCCTTCTCCGCGTTTTTCAGATTCTTTTCCAGGGCTGTTTTGACCAATAGAGTCATGAGGGAAAGAAACACGAGAAGGGATGCGGCCGAAAAAGCTCCGACCGAATTGTATTCATTGTAAAGCATTTCGATCTGCAAAGGAAGGGTGTTCGTTTTTCCCCGGATATGTCCGGAAAGGACGGAGACGGCTCCGAATTCCCCCATGGCTCTCGCGTTGCAAAGTATAATTCCGTACAGTAATCCCCATTTGATGTTCGGAACGATGATCCTTAGAAATAATCTAGGAAAGGAGGCGCCCAAGAGGATTCCGGCTTCTTCTTCCTCTTTTCCCTGGGTCTGCATCAAAGGAATCAATTCTCTTGCCACGAAAGGTAAGGTGATGAAGAGGGTAGCCAACACTAGGCCTGGAGTATTGAATACGATTTTGATTCCGTACTCGCTCAGGAATTCCCCGAACCAACCTTGTCTTCCGAATAGAAGAAGAAAGATCAGTCCGGAAATCACGGGAGAGACCGCGAAAGGGGAATCGAGTATCGTCAGAAGAATGTTCTTTCCGGGAAATTCGAATCTAGAAATCAAAAACGCCGCTGCGAGTCCGAAGAACGTATTTAGCGGGACCGCGATTCCCGCCACTTTCAAGGTCATCAGTAGTGCTGAGATCGTATCCGGATCCTGCAATCCGACGAGATAGCCGTCGACTCCCTGCGAGAAGGCTTCCGCAAAAACGATGGCGATCGGAAGAAGAAGAATGAGGGCCGCCAAAAAAAATACGGTTCCGATCAACAAGACTTTCAGCCACACAGGTTCCGTTCTCATCCGAGTCTCCTCGAGGATCTACTCTGGAAGAAATTGATCGCCAGCATGATGGAAAAGGAAAGTACCAACATCAAGAGAGCGATTCCCGTTGCCTTTGCATATTCGTACTGTTCCAGTTTGGTGACGATGAGCAAAGGGAGGATTTCCGTTTTGCCCGGAAGGTTTCCCGAGATGAAGACTACGGAGCCGTATTCCCCGATTCCTCTAGCAAAAGCCATGGATGTTCCGGCGAGGAGAGAAGGCCAGATTTCGGGAAACAAAACTCGTGTAAAAGTTTGGAGGCGATTCGCCCCAAGGCAGTACGCGCTTTCCTCCAACTCTTTCGGGAGTTCCTCGAGGACAGGTTGAACGGTACGTACGACGAACGGAAAACCGATAAACACCAAGGCGATTACGATTCCGAGAGGAGTATACGCCACCTTGATTCCGAGAGGGTCCAGGTATTTTCCGATCCATCCATTGGGAGAGTAGATCGCCGTCAGTGCGATTCCTGCGACCGCAGTCGGAAGAGTAAACGGGAGATCCACCAAAGTATCCAGGATTTTTTTACCCGGAAATTCGTAACGAACCAGAACCCATGCGAATAGAAAACCTACGACCAGGTTGATCGCTGCGGCCGCTCCTCCGGCACTGAAACTTAACCATAAGGCTTTTTGAATACGATCCTCGGAAAACACTTCCAATAATCCGGACCAGCCTAGATTCGCGGATTTGAGAAACAGCGCGGATAATGGAACGATGACCAGAAAACTCAGGTAAAAGACGGTCATGCCTAAGGAAAGACCGAAGGTCGTTTTGGAATACGGGCGAAGGTTCAGTTTCAATTTTTACGTTCTCGGATTTCGGAGGTCCGCTGACGATCCTAGTCGAAAGCGGAATTTCGTCAAACGAAGAGCCGTTTTTCCGGCTCTTCGTTCGTCCTCCGAATCCCTTATTTTTTCGCCTCGGAATAGATTCCGTCGAAGATTCCTCCGTCGGCGAAATGTTTTTTATGCGCTGTCTTCCAGGAGCCTTCCAATTCTCTTACGTCGAACAACTTGACTTTCGGAAATTTGGAGGAGTTCGATTTCAGGACCGCTTCGTCTATGGGGCGGAAGAAATGTTTCGCGATCGTCTGCTGGCCTTCCTTGGTGTATAGAAACTCCAGATAGGCTTTTGCGACTTCCCAAGTCCCTTTTTTTCTAGCGACTTTTTCCACGATTGCCACGGGGGTTTCGGCCAGAATGCTCGAGGTCGGATAAATCACTTCGAATTGGGAGTTTCCTCCGTTCGCCTTTTTGGATTCGCTTAAGGCCAATTCGGCTTCGTTTTCCCAAGCGAGTAGAACGTCCCCAATTCCCCTTTGTACGAATGTGGTCGTGGATCCTCTGGCGCCCGTATCCAGAACGGAGGTGTTTCGATACAGGGCTTTGACGAATTCCTTCGCTTTTTCTTCGGATCCGTATTTTTTCTTAGCGAATCCCCAAGCGGCGAGGTAGTTCCAGCGAGCTCCTCCCGAGGTCTTCGGGTTCGGGGTGATGACTCCGACTCCGGGTTTTACCACGTCGTTCCAGTCTTTGATCCCTTTCGGGTTTCCTTTTCGGACTAGGAATACGACGGTGGAGTAATACGGTACGGAGTGATGGGGAAAAGCTTTCTCCCAATCCTTGGAGACAAGGCCTCCGTGGTCCACAATGCTATCGATATCGTAGGCGAGAGCCAAGGTAACGACGTCCGCTTCCAATCCATCGATCACGGCTCGAGCCTGTTTTCCGGAACCTCCGTGAGATTGCTGGATTTGCAGGGAGCGTCCGGTTTTCTTTTTCCACCCTTCTATGAACTGTTTGTTCACGTCCTCGTACAATTCTCTCGTGGGATCAAAGGATACGTTTAAAAGAGGCTCCTCCGCCGAGATTGGGACAAGGCTTGCTAGCACCAGGGTCATAGCAATGCATGGAGAAAAAAACCGACCAATTTTGCTGTGATTCCATCTTTTTGGGTTCATTTTCCTACCTCTTTCCGTAATAAACCGGATAAAAATCTAATTTATTGGATATTTATCTGCTATACTTTTGAGTCACTCAGAAATTGTCAATCTAGGTTTTGCGCACCTGACTTTTTTTTCGAGTTCGGAGATTGTTTTTCGATCGTAAGCGATTTGGACAAGTGATAGATAGAACTTCGTGTTTTCATTCGGAGGGAAAGGTCTATCCAGTCGGGAAAAGGGAGATTCGAAATTTGGAGTCACCATCCTTCTTCGAATCTGTTTCGTCCTGCTTTGCTTTTTCCTTTCTACAATCTCCTGCGAAGACGGGGAATCGTATCCGACATCTTTCCGTCCGTTCGCGATCCAGGGAGAAATCGATTTAAAGAATTACGATCTGGACACTCAGGATCCGATTCTGCTCGCCGGTCTCTGGAAATTCCGGTGGTTGTACTGGAAAGCGAATGGGGGCGAAGAAACCCCCGCCGAAATCCTCAATGTTCCCTCGGCTTGGAACGGCAAGAACGGAACCAGACTCGGCGCAGGCTACGGAACCTATGAGTTGGAGGTAAAGCTGGCGAGACAATATAAAGAGCTCGCTCTTCTCGTTCCGGAACAAAGTTCCGCGTATCGGTTATTTATAGACGGCGAGCCCGCAGCGGAATGCGGTGTTGTCCGATTCCCGGTGCCCGCGGATCGGACTTCTTTCGAAGTGGATCCGGCTTGGTGCAACCGATTCGTAAGATTCTTTCCCAAGTCGGATTCGTTCCACATAGAGATGATGATCGCAAATACGGATCATAGGCTCGGAGGATTTTGGGCTCCGATCCGATTGGGAGAATCCGAATCCTTGCATAAAGCTTGGGAAAACGAACGTTATTTGGACGTGTTTTTAGCGGGGGGACTTTTTTGCATCGGGATGTTGCATTTGCTTTTCGCTTCGGTGCGCAAAGGGGAATCCGCCTCGCTCTATTTCGGTTTTTTCTGTATCATCATGGCTACCAGAGGGATTTTTGCGGGGACTCGGATTGCCGCGGATTATCTACCGTTTTTAGGTTTCGGGCATTTTATAAGAATTGAATATATTACCTTCTACCTCGCGATTCCGGTTTTTTTGAGCTATATCCTCGCCGTTTTTCCTAGAGAGTTGAAGCGGATACTGGTGGATCTGATTTGGTGGATCGCAATTCTCGCGACTCTGATCGCTCTTGTCCTGCCGGTTCGTATCTTTACCTTTACGATCACCATCTATTATCTAGTGGCGTTTTTGGCCGGAACCTTGGGCTTGTATTCCCTGACGAAGGCTGCCGTACGAAAAAGACAGGGAGCGATCACGATCTTGGGTGGATTCATTTTCGTGTATGTGGCGATGGTTCACGATCTTTTTTACGCGACGTTTTTTTTGGATACCGGATATTTCGCGCATGTAGGCTCCTTCGTTTTTCTACTGGCGCAATCCATATTTTTGTCCGTTCGAAGTTCAGAGAATATGGATAGAATCATGGATCTTTCCAAAAATCTGGAAAAGAGAGTGGAGGAAAGGACCAAACAACTTCGCAACGCTTTAAGGGTGATCCGGAACGATCTGACCGTGGCGAGGGAAATACAGAAGGATCTCCTTCATCTGAACGACCAAGAGCGGAAAGAATTTTCGGATCTCATATTCGACGTTTTGAATAAACCTTTGGCAGAGGTAGGGGGAGATTTTTACGATATAGTCGAGTTCCCTGACGGAAGAATCAGAGTGTTTCTCGCGGACGCCACCGGTCATGGAGTGCAGGCCGCTTTATTAACGATCCTGATCCGGAGAGCATACGAAGATCATAGGCTTGTGTCCGACTCCCCCGGGGAATTGATCTCCTCCTTGAGCACGGAGTTCCATAATAAATATAAGAACGTAGGTACGTTCTTTGCCGCCGCATCCTTGGAGATATCCTCCGATAGAAAAACTTTGGGATACTCTCTGGCCGGAGCACCGTCGATCGTATTGCAGGACGCTTCGAGAGTCAGTATTCTAGAGTGCGAGAATCCTCTGGTGGGTCTACTTCCTGATTTCGCTTATAAGAATCGAACAATCGAATTGAACTCAGAGTTCAGGATTCTCTGCTACACGGACGGTTTGACCGAAGCATCCCGAGATATGGGGGATTATTTCGGAACGGAACGCGTGGTCCGTCTTATGGAACAGGGAAAAAATACGGAATTAAACTCTTTATTGGCTACGATCTACTCCGAACTGCTTAAATTTATGGGCGGCGGGGGGCCGAAGGATGACGTTCTTTTATTGGGAATCGAATCGAAAAGGGCGCAAGTGTCCGATTGATTCATCCCCTTTTTTGGTTTAATTGTTTTGCCTTATGAAATACATGGTATAGAAGACGGCGGGGAGGGAGGATTCGTCCGACAACCCTTTCAATCGAAGCCGAGAGAGGACTCTTTATGGCATACAAGCTCGACGGGGCAAAATTTCCCACTCTGGAGGAACTCATCGCAGCGCTCTATCCCCTCTATGCGGATAAAATGAGCGAAGCGGAATTTCGGAAATACGTTCAGGAGAATGCCAAGGAGGAGTAATTCCTCCTTGGGGTCGATTTTCATATTGCGAGCCGATCGGAACTCGGGGTGATTTTCCCTAGTTTTGCTTGTCAAGTCGACCCACTTTCCGTACCTTCTCGCAATGGCTTTTCAATTTAAGAAGTGGAGACTCGCTCCGGCTTGGCGGAGACCTCTTCTCCTTCTTGCCTCCTTTCTCGTAATCATCCTGAAATTCAGATTTTTACTGACTGCCGAAGCCTTATCCGGCTGGAGTCTGCATGCGCAAACGCATCTTGCGGAAACGTATGATTCCCTTCTTTCCGGCGGAGAATCCTTGGGTTACGATACGAGGTGGTTTTCCGGGATGCCGGTTTTTTATTTCGAGCCTCCTTTCTTTTATTTCACGGTCGCTCTTCTGCACAAGTCCCTTCTTTTTTGGGCTCCGCTTACCCTTTCGTTCAACGTGGGTATCCTGCTTTCCGTCCTTCTATTCACTTATGCTTTCATTAAATTCAGTCTTTTGTTATTAAGCGAAACCAATCATAAGGCAAATACGGTGATGCTGGCCATGTCCGGACTCCTGTTTTTCTTTCTTTGTTCGGGGGAGGAGCCTTTCGGACTTTCTCTCGTCGGCCTGTTTAGCGGAACGGTAACCGGATTTTTCGGTCTGAGTTGGAGTTTATTAGGATTTTATTATCTTGAGAAATATAGGACGACGGGAAAAATCTCTGCGCTTTCCAAATATGTGGTCGTAAGCGCCTGCGTTTTTTATTCGGATTTTCCCTCTTCCCTTTTTTACGTCGTTTCTCTATTGATCTATTTCCTTTTTCTAGGCGAGGAATTGGGAAAACGAGCCTTTGCCCTGGCGTTTTTTATTCCCATACTGATCGCGACTCCGGTATGGTGGAATTTTCTGAAATACTCCTCCTATCGGGCCGAGACGTTTCCGATGGAAGCGAATCCGGGGCTGATCTCCATCCTCGGTCCGGGAGCTCTCGCACCGATTTGGGAAGGCAAGGGAATTTTGGCCTTTCTCTCGAATTTCCTCCTCGGGCTGTACTGGATCCAGGCGGTGTTCCCTGTGTTATTTCTCCTCGGGATTCGTTCCATTTTAAGGAGGAAGATTTTTCCCCCCGCTTCCAGGTTCGTTTTTTTTGCGAGTTTGATTTTTTACTGGATGGGAGTGGATACTTCGCCCGGTAAATTTTTTCCCGGCATAGGCTTTCCCTGGTATCGGGCTTTGGATCTTTCCCTGCTCTTTTTGACGTTATCCGCTCTGGAAACCGCAGTTCATTTGCTGAAGAATTTCAAATACAAACTCTTGGCGCAATATTCCATCAGCGGTCTATTGTTCTTTGCGCTGCTCCGTTTTTTTCTCTGGCATCCCGAATTGGAATGGAAAGAGAATTCCGCTTTTTTAAAGGAAAGTTTATCCGCTCTCGAAATGCAGGAAGTGGAAAAGTCTCTTTCCGAACTGCCTAAGAATTCCAAAATATTTCCGGAGACGGATTCCCGCAAAAAATGGGGGGACAGCCCTTTTACTTTAGGACTTCTGATCCGCAGGGCGGGCCATAGGAATCTGATCGGAATGGAAGCGGAGGCTTCCTTGACTTCCCTCGCCGTCCAACCCTACCTGAGTCGATACCTTCCTTGGACAGCTTGGAAAAAGGAAGGAGTCTACGAGGAAGAGCTTTCTCCCGAGGAGGCAGGAAAAGGTTTACATCGTTATCTGCAATCCACCGGGACCTCCTATATTTTAGGGTCGACGAAGAAACTTTATAAAATCCTAAAGTCAAATCCCGATAAGTTCTCATTGGTGGACGGGTGGGTGAATTCCGAAGGGATCCAACCCTTGGCCACTCCGGAACACGCAAACGCCCGATACGAGAAGGAAACCGAAGATAAGAGCTCGTTGTATCTGTTTTCCGTAAAGGACTCGGGCACGGACCTTTCCCGCTTGAGGGAAAAAGCTTGGGGAGTCGCGGATTACAAAGAATTGAGCGGCGGAAAAGGATTGCGGCCGAAGCGTTTTCTCCACAGTACGAACGAAGCGATTTTATACGAAGGCTTGGATCCGAGCATCGTATTTGCGAGGATCGGAAAGAACGAGATAGAGGCCGCGGGGACCGATTTGAACAAATGGTTCAAGGGAATTTTGGTAATCAATACCCCGCCGAACAAAGAGGATTGGAAAACCGCAATCCGGGAAAAATACGGAAATCTTCCTTTTATGGACCGATCCGAGTTTTTGGGCCTTTTCTTTCCCGTCCCCGGGAAGCTTTTACAGGAATCCGTCTCGTTACCCGAATGGCCGGTATCGTCTAAAATTCTCTCGGACGAAAGGATCATTTCCGAAGAAGATCCGTATCCTGCCGCGAACCTGAAGGGCAAGATAGAAACATCTTCACCTAAGTATTGTTATCTGGTTCGCAGGAGTTTTTTCCCGAAATGGGAGGATGTGAACGGAGGAATCCTATTCCAAACCCAAAGGAACGAAATCCTTCTCTGCTCTAAAGAGGGTCATTTCGATCTGAAGTTTTCCAAGGGAAATTCGATTTGGCTTACCTGCATTATGTACCTTCTTCCCTTATTATTTATCTTGGCTTCGCTAGTAAAAGGAAGGTGGTTCTTTCGTTGAGCCGGGATATGAGCGCGGGAACGAGAGACAGGCCTTACGCGAGACTCCAGCTATTTTCCAATTTTCTTTTGCTTCTCTTCGGAGGGCTTCTTTTTTGGGGGTTCTTAGGAAAATGGGATCGGTTCCCTTGGGGAGGCGTCCTCCTACATGGATTGGAAGGAGGTTTGGTGGGAGCCGTCTGCGATTGGTTTGCCGTATGGAAAACGTACCGGGCGGTGGAAACAGAGAGCGAGACCATCGCGGAGGAGATCGGAAAATGGGTTTCTTCCGATCTGGTGAACGAGGAAAAATTGCGGGAGTATATGGACCGCATTTTGGACGATCCGGAGCAGATCGCAGCCCTTTCCGAGTTGCTTGAAGAAAATCTAGGCGGACCCGAAAGGATCAGTAAGGCTTTGGATCTGGTTTGGGAAAAGGTGGAAGAGGATATCGTACGATATCTAACGAATTTCCGCTTTTCCGGAGCCGATCAGGAAATCCTAAAAGATTTGAGTAGAAGAAAGGAGATCCTGGGAACCGTCCGTTTCTTAGTCGGAGAAGCACTGGTCAAGGCCGCAGACCAGGACGATTTTAAGGACCGAATCGATCGGATCACACGCAGTCTTTCTTTTTTGGCCAAACCGTTGGTATGGTTGTTGGATCCTCAAAAAAGGGTTCGCGAATTCGGAGTCGGTTTAAAAGAGGATCAGGAATTCGACTCCGAAGAAGATACGGTTTTATTCGAAATTTTTTCCCTGTTTTCCGACTGTGCGGATTTGTACATAGGTTCCTGGAACGAACTTCCCGAATCCAAAAAAGAAGAAGCGGTGCGTTCCTTGACGGATTTCGGAAAGGACCAACTCAACCGTATGTTGACGGATCTAATCGCTCTCCATGTAAAAGACATTCAAAAAATGGAAAATTTAAGGGAATACGGACCGATTCGTTCCATATTGGAATTTTTGAGAGAGAAGACGAATGCGAGCGTCTCCAGATACCTGGGCGAGCAGGTGGCGAGAGGGTTGAAGCGTCTGGAACCTAGACAATTCAGGATCAATCTCGAGGCGAAAACGAGAAGAGTTCTCGAGAAAATACGGATCAACGGTAGTCTATTGGGATTCGTTTCCGGCTGCGGTATCGGACTTTTGGATTTCCTGTTTTAGATACGCGAAGTTTCCCTCAGAAATTTCTTGCAAAAGCCTTCCGTTTGGGATTCTATCATTTCCGTATGTGGGGAAGGGGTTTCGCTTTCATCCTATTTTTATTCCTGGGAGATTGTTATACCTCTACCTTATTTTATTTCGATAATATAAGAATGAAGGAAGTTCCTCCCGAGGTGAGGAGCGGTCTGTACAAACAAGAGGAATCGGATTGTAAGGAAAATCTAGAAGCCATATTGGAAAGGATTCGAAAGAAGAGCCCGAACGCGACCAACGTAAGGGATCTGGAGATCTTTAAGACCGATTTGGGTTTCGGAAATCACTGCCTTAGGGTCCGGTACGGATTGGAGATCTCGAGATGAGAAAACGTCCGATCATTTTCCCCTTTTTTTTCGTTCCTTTTCTTTTCTGTCTAAGCTGTGCCGGTCCGGAAAAACTCTTTTTTCAGATCGATCGGTTTCGTCCGGTACTGGAAAAGCAATCCTTATCGGAATCTAGGGTGGAGGGAGAGGATTGCGTGGGATGGTTTTTCCCGATCTATTTCGGCACCTTCGAACCGGATCTGCAAACCGCGTACGACAATGCGATCGCAAAGTCTCCTCCCGGTACGGAGTCCTTGGCGAACGGAGAAGTGTTTACGAAATATTTTTTTCTTCCTCCTCTTATCTACATTCGCTGCATTGTTATCCTGGGGACTCCGGTAAGGGAATAGGTTTGATTTTTTTGCACTCTAATACTTTATTATTGAACCATCTATTTTAGAATTCGTCTAAATACTATCCCGGAAAAAAACGGGAAAAGGAGGATTTCATGGAAGCAGTGTTGCATAAGTCGGAAACTAGGGGAAAGGTTGATTACGGCTGGCTGAAATCCAAGCACACGTTCAGCTTCGGTTCTTATACGGACGAATCCAGGATCCATTTCGGAGCCTTACGTGTGTTAAACGATGATACGATCGCTGGAGGTACGGGATTTCCGATGCATCCTCACCAGGATATGGAGATCATCACCATTCCGCTGGAAGGCGCGGTGGAACACAAGGACAGTATCGGAACGAATGGAGTGATCCGTGCCGGAGAAGTACAAGTCATGTCTGCGGGAACCGGGATATTGCATTCTGAATTCAATCATTCCGCCTCCGAGCCCTTGAGCTTGCTTCAGATTTGGGTGATTCCGGAAAAAAGATCCGTTTCTCCTAGATACGCCCAAAAAACGTATTCCGTCGAAGAGAGGAAAAACCGTTTTCAAGTCGTGGTTTCTCCCGATCAGAATTCGGAATCGCTCTGGATCCACCAAAACGCTTGGTTTTCCCTGGGAAATTTGGACGCAGGAGTCCGGTTGGAATACCAACGTAAGAATCAAAAGGGCGGGGTGTACGCATTCCTGATCGGCGGAAAAGTGCAGATCAACGGAGTGGAACTCCTCCCTCGAGACGGGGCAGGTTTTTCTCTAGACGACGTATTGGAAGTGAAGGCCCTGGAAGATTCAGAACTTCTCCTCATGGACGTTCCGGAACTTTAAAAAAACCTATTTTAGTTCTCTGGGTTCCACAAAAAAGGTTCTCAGAGAACTGTCGCGTATCAATCGGACGGTTAGTTTTCTACCTATGCTGGATTCGTCCAAGACCTTATGGAGATCATCCACTCCTAGAATTTCCCGATCCGATAAATAGATAACGAGATCTCCGTTCCGAATGCCGGAGCGATCCGCCGGGGAACCGGGTTCCACGCTCTGCACTAGGACTCCGCTTTCCTGACGTAGGCGATTCAGACTTCGAATTGCGGAGGGAACCGTTTGGTTCTGCCCTCCGATTCCTAGATATCCTCTCTTTACGCTTCCGTGGGTGATCAATCTGGTGATCACGTATTCCGCCGTGCTGGAACCCACCGCAAAGCAGATCCCTTGAGCCGGGAGGATGATTGCAGTATTGATACCCACGATTCTTCCTAAGGAATCGACCAAGGGGCCTCCGGAATTTCCGGGATTCAAAGCCGCATCCGTCTGGATGACGTTATCGATGAGCCTTCCCGTTCGAGAGCGGAGAGTTCTTCCTAGGGCGCTGACCACACCTGCGGTCACTGTGGATTCGAACCCGTACGGATTGCCGATGGCGATGACGAGTTGTCCCACTTTCAATTTTCCTGAATCGGCGAATCCAGCATGACCGTATCCGTTTCCTCGGATCCTGAGTACGGCGACATCCGTAAAGGGATCGTCCCCTACGAGTTCCGCTTCCGTAGAGGATCCGTCGGAAAGTCGGACCCGGATTTTGGATGCTCCGTGAATGACGTGACTATTGGTTGCGATGAATCCGTCCGGAGTCAGTAGGAATCCGGAGCCGCTTCCAGCCTGTCCTCCGGAGGAAGATTCCACTTGCAAATGCACCACTGCGGGACCCACTCGATCCACCGCCTTGATTACGGAATTGGAATATGCATCCAAAAGTTCCGATTCGTCTCCGACGGAGCGGGAATCCCCGGCCGGTATGGGGGAGGATTTGCGGGAGAGCGCCGGATCGTTTTTGTTGTAAATGTCGGAATTTGCGAACTGAACCATACTAATTCTTGGACCTAGGAAAGTTCGAAATGAGAGAAAAAACGTAACATATATAGTTACAGTTTTGCGATTTCGGAAGTTTTCCTCGGTCCGAACTTATTCTAGTAAGGCCCCTTGGCGACCGGAGAAGTGTACGAAAAAAAATCGGCTAGGATCGAACGTATTTACGATTTCTTCCAATCCGCAGCAGGAGGGAAGACGGGTTTGTACGGGACCGTGGTGGTTCCTTGGGAAAACATTTCCGGTACGGCACGTCTCCAATTCAGAAAGTGGGGGGTTTCTAAATGGGCCTTCCGAGCAGATTCGTTTTCGTAAGCTTCGATCAATAAAAATCTACCGTCATCTCCGTCGTTTTGCAGAAAGTCGAATCTGTGCACTCCGATTTCTTTCAGAGATTCTGCTGCCAGTTCCGTGCTGATTTCCCGGAACTCGTCGATTTTTTCGGGAAGGATTTTATAGGAAGAGACGGTTACGATCATATCGAACCCAGAGTAACATTCGATTTCCGGACTGCGAGAAAAAAAAGATGGATTCAGCAGCACGGCATGGAAAGCATCTCTTCTATGAAAATACGTACTCCCATCACAGATATGCTTCGGATCGACTTGCCGATCATCGGAGCACCCATGTTTTTGGTCTCTTATCCCGATTTGGTCGTAGCCGTTTCGGAAGCGGGAGGAATGGGAACTTTCCCTTCCCAAAATTACAGGACGATAGAAGAGTTAAGAAGGGGATTGGAAGAAATCCGTTCTAGAACTAAAAAACCTATCGGTGTTAACTTGATTCTTCATAAGGACCACAATCCGAATTGGGCCAAACATTTCGAACTTTTGCTGGAGTTCAAAGTGGAATTGATCATTACGAGCTTGGGAAGCCCGAGAAGCATCGTGGGGGAAGCTAAGTCTGTAGGTACGAAAGTGTTCTGCGACGTGACGACTCTGAAACACGCGAACATCGTAGCCAAGTCGGGAGCCGATGCATTGGTGGCCGTAGCGCAGGGAGCGGGAGGTCATGCAGGAGCGATTTCTCCTTTTAGTCTGATTCCGTACCTGAAAAAGGAAGTCGGTCTTCCCGTTCTTGCCGCCGGGGCGATCAGTGGCGGCCAGCAAATGGCGGCTGCACTTTCCCTAGGTGCGGATGCGGTCTATATCGGAACCCGTTTGATCGCCTCTCAAGAAGCCGCCGCTTCCGAGGAATACAAGCAAATGATCGTGGACTCTCCTCCGGAGGAGATCGTTTATACAGAAAAGATCTCGGGAATCCCCGCCAATTGGTTGAAGCGGTCGGTGGAAAAGGCGGGAGACGATTTTCATGCGAACCGTTCCATGAGTATAGACCAGGAATTCAAGAGATGGAAGGACATCTGGTCTGCAGGTCAAGGAGTGGCCCAGATCGACTCCGTGCTTCCCGCGGGTGAAATCGTCCGGAATATGGCGAGAGAATACGGAGAAATCCTCGGGGCATTGCCTAAGGTTCAGTGACGGGTCGACATCCGTAGAGCGACCCGTTTCTGAGTACTCGTATTTCTTATTCGGTCTTACCGGTATCCCGTTTGCGCAAGAGTAAACGGAATACCGTAATATGAATCACCACCAGCAAAGGCGCATACGCGGTGAAAATAACGAACATCAACCCGACATGAGCGGCTATATGTAGAGTTAAGGCCTGGACGGCAGCATAGAGTAGGTCGACGAAGCCTTCGATATTAAAGATCCAAACCGCCGGTATCGCCAGCCTCGAACCGCGCGAAAGTAGAAGATAAGAGGATAATGCCAACAAGGCGGCGACAAAATCCCCCCATACGGCGGGGAAAACGAAAGCCTGGGGCATTTCCGGACCTACCACATTCGGTATGTACATGGACATTCCTACAAAACGGAAGACATGCACGAGCAGTAAACCTTGTAGGGTTTTCGTAAAGTTTCCTTTACCTCTCGGCAAAAGGACATCCTTGACAAGTAATGTAGAAGCGATCGCTCCCATAGTCGAAGCCAAAAGAAAATAATATTTAGGTTCCATAGTCTTTGAAAGTATAGAGTACGAACGTTCGTTCGTAAATCTAAAAATGCATATCTTCCGAACGTTCGTACGGTTTTTTTCTTGTGGTTCTTTTTTGGCGGATGCAATCTTGAAAAAAAGATGGAAATCGCCGATTCCCGAAAAAAGATCCTGGCAGCTGCGGCGGACTATGCCTCCTTGCACGGACTCAACGATCTTACGATAGGCAAACTGGCGAAGTCGATCGGCATGAGTAAGGCAGGCCTGCACGGTCCTTTCGGTTCAAAAGAGGCGCTGCAAATCGAAACGATCCGATATGCAATGGGTGTTTTTAGCGAGCACGTCATTCAACCCGCTAGAAAAAAGCCGTCCGGAACGGCGAGAGCTCGGGCATTTTGCGAGTCTTGGATCCAGTATGTGGACGGGAAAGTCTTTCCCGGAGGTTGTTTTTTCGGACGGGTTTCCATGGAAGGGGATTCCCTAGGAGAAACCGTGAACGGTGAGATCCGGAGACTCTTCAATCTTTTCCGGAGATTTATGGCGGCCGAATTGAGCGAGGAACGGAAGGGCTCCAAGTCTAGCGGAGCCGAATTTGCCGATCAAGTGATCGCGCTCGTAGTGAGTTATAATTGGGCTACGCATTCGTTGAAAAACAAGGAACTTGCGTTACATGTACGTAAGTTGATTCGCGAAAAATTCGCGACGTTAAAATAGGGAGATTTATGAGCGACACGATCTGGGACGAGCACTACCGCAAACTGGAAAATATGTATCATGGAAAAGCGCCGATTAACGGTTTTTTCAAACCCACAATCAGGATCTCCCGGATGGAGGCGGAAGTGGAAATTCCGGTTCGAGAGGATTTCTTTCATGCGGCGCGGTCCGTTCATGGATCCGTTTATTTTAAGGCACTGGATGATGCGGCTTTTTTTGCGGCGAATTCGATCGTGACGGAAGTCTTTGTGCTTACGCTTACATTCCAACTCCAGCTAACTCGGGCGATCAAAGACGGATTTATGACTGCGCGGGGGAAAGTTCTACAGAATCTAGGAAACCAGATCATCGCCGAATCCGTATTATACGATTCGAGAGGCAAGGAGGCTGCTCGCGGGAGCGGAGTCTTCGTAAAGAGTAAGATGCCCTTGTCTCCCGAGATCGGTTACGTTTTGAATCGGCCGGATGAATCCGAAAGATGATTCACTCCGGCGTTTTCGTGCGCGACTTCCGTTCCGTTATTCTTTCTTGTCGGAAAAACTTACGGGAATCAGATGGAAAACTCCGAACAACAAAACTTGAACCGCATCGTTCAATCGGAATCCTCCTCTTTGCGGGGCGCGAATCGAGTAGATTCCGGTTTCCAAAACGTGTAGACCTAAAATCACCCAACCTGCAAGCACGATCCAGCCGTCGAGTTGAGGAAAAATTCGGATCGCTTGGAAGAGTACGGAAAACCAAAGAAACCAAAAAAGTCCCGTAATTACTTTAGAAACCAAGATCATTGCTGTAGAACTCCTTCTCCGGGTCATTTCCCGGAGAGTTTATACGAACGCAGAAGTGATTCAGGTCAAGAAGAAGTTTTCGGATTCATACCGAACACTATTCGAATTCAGGTTTGGGATTCTATCTCGATCTTTTCGTCCTGTTCCGCTTCGTTTAATACCGGGCCGGTAATTTCGTCGAATAGGGCTCTGAGCAAATGATAATAGGGAGCCGCCTTGGGACCGACGGACTCGCCGAATTTCTGAATATAAGTCTTTCGTAAAGACTGCTCTTCTTCTCCGGTCGTGGAATAAGAGGAGGAGGCTAAGGCTTCCCACAATACGGAATTGCCGGGGCAACTTTTCAACTGTCCTAGAGCGGAGAGTTTGATTTTAGAACCGGAGATTTCCTCGCTCATCTTGAGTAGAAAAATTCCTTGGGCCTTTCCTGGGATTTCCGTACAGGTTTCCCCCGAATTTTTAGGATTGGGATAAACGATGAATTCCCGGTGGTGGGCTAGATATTGCTCCGACATCGCTTTCGCCATTTTGGATTCCGCCGAACCCAACGTGGACTTGGGATCCATCACGACCACCAACCGTTTGAATCGAGCCAGAGATTTCGTAAGATCGGGAGACTCTTTCACGTAACTCACCGTGCAGTTGGAAACCGCTAGGAGTAAAAGAAATACTAGAGAAAGGATTCGTTTTCGGTATAGGTTCATCGGCTTTTCTTTTTTGGAGTTTTGCTCGCGGATTTTTTCTTGGCTTTGGCTTTGGAAACCGCGGGTATTTCTCCACGAGGCGCCGGTTCGACGGGAATTGGCAAGGTAGGTTCTTCTTCCTCAGATTCGAGTCCCAGAGGAACCGTTTCCGATTCTTCGGATTTACGGGAGCGATATGCGAGTTCCAGAATTGCGGGCAATAGGGTTAAGGCGATCAGCAAGCAGGCGCCGATCCCGATCGTCGCCACTTTTCCGATGGAATGCAAACCGCGTTGGTCCGCTAACAGGAGCGCACTCCATCCGACCAGGGTGGTGAGGGTGGAAGCGATGACTGCGGGACCGACCATTGCCATCGCCCTCACGATATCGTGGTCTTCCCGATAACGGTAATAGATATAGATTCCGTTCTGGATTCCGTATCCGATCACCACGGGAAATACCAAGACGTTCATGAAGTTCAACTTCAATCCTATCAAGGTCATGAAGCCTACGGTTATAAGAATTCCGAGAAGTAAGGGAATCAACGAAAGTACCGCAGGTAAGAAGGCTCTATAAAAAAGAATTAATACTACGACCACGAGGAAGAGAGTGATAAAGAAGGCGGCAAACCCTTCCTTTTGCACGATCAGGATCAGGTTCGCGAATAACATCAAGCTCCCCGCCGTACTCGTCTTGAACGTAAGGGACCTTACTTCGGATACGCTTTTGTAAGGACGGTGTTCCAAAATGGTGTCCACCGTGCCGGGTAGAATTTTGAGAGAGAGAAGTTTCTCCTTAGAATAGGAGTTCAAAGCGGAAAGAAGCTTCTTTTCTTCCGCTCTGGAATATTTCTCCTTGGCCGGATCGATGAATCCTTTTCCCGCGATTCCAGTGGAATACAGGATCGTATTCAGGTTCCTGCGGGAAATTTTCGGTACTTCCAATTGGCCGACTGCGGCAAAGAACTCCAGGAGCTTTCCTCCGTGCCATAAGGCGACTTTCGGATACAGGAAGACAAGGTGCCCTTTTTCCTTGGAGGTGGGAATTTCCGTAAATTGCGTCGAGAAATAATCCGGGACTTCCCGGTATCCATACGGCTTGACGGAAAGGAAAACCTTGGCTTTGGGAAGGTATTTTCTCTGCTCCGGTTTCAAGAAGGCAGACTTTACCGGCTTCATGTCCTTTTGGATCTGGTCCAGGATTTTACGATTGGCGCCCTGTTGTCCGTAAGGAGGAACGAAGTTCCAGAGCGAAACCACCTGGTCGACGGAACCGGATATTTTTTCCGGAACCGGATTCATATAATCGAATACTGCTTCCGATTCCTCCAGAGTATTCACTACGATCGCTTGGGGGTCGGATGAGATATCGAATCTGTCCGAAATCTCGTCGTACAGGTTGACGGATTCCTGATTTTCGACGAGCAGGTTCCGGCCGTTCACGTCGAATTCCACCTTGGGCGCGAATGCCCCTAAAACCAGTACGAAAACCAGAACCGTAGCGGCGAGTAGTCCCGGTCTGGAATAGAATTTTCTCAGGATCCCGGAAGGAGTCTGTTGCGCTTCGTTTAACAAAAACACTCGAGAGAGTCCGGGGAACCATTTTAAAAGCAGGGTGATCTGAACTGCGGTGGCGGCGTACATGGTGACCGCGATGACCAGGGTTCCGTAGGTGGCGATGATTCCGAATTCGCTAAAGCCTCTGAAATCGGAAAAGGAAAGTACGACGAAGGCCGAAGTAGTCGTTAATGCGGAGCTTAACGAGGCGACTCCTGTGTGGTAAATGGTGTCCTTAATGGAACGGACTAAATCCTGTTTCTTGGTGAATTCCTCCCGGAATCGGTAGAGGAATTGGATTCCGTAATCGATGCCGAGTCCCATCAGGATGGATCCGATAATGCTGGTGATGCTGTTCAATTCCCCGATGAAAAATCCGGTGATTCCGAACGTGATCAGGAGTCCGGAAAAAAGGGAAAAGAGGAGCATCGCTATGAACAAAGGGTTCCGGAAAAAGAGAAGCAATAGGAGAGTAATCCCCACAAACGAAGCGATTCCGATCGGTTTTAAGGCGCCGATCAGGGTTTCGTAGTCGTCCTGGTTCAGCTTGTAGGTTCCGGTGTATCCGGCGTAAATACCTTCCTTTTCCAGGCCGGAATCGGCGACGATCGACTGGATTCTTTTGTCCAGACGCTTGTCGAAATCTATGTCCACGAAAGAACCGGTAGGTTTGATCAAAAGGAGAAGCATTCCTTTGTCGGGAGATATATTATATTCGTCGAATATATCCCGCTTGGCTAGCTTCTGGTATTTGGATACGATATCCGTGAAGTCCGGGTTGTATTCCTCGTCGGTAAGTTTGATGAAGAAAGGATTCGCTCGTTCCACTTCCTCGTCGATCTTCCGTTTGACGCGTTTGCGTATTTCCGCGAGATCTTCCGTTTTGAGGAATAGGGGAAGCCTATCCTGTAGAAAAGAAACATTATAACGATAAGAGACGAAACGGACGAATTCCTTGTCCGCCAAGAAGGATTTCGCCAAAGTTTCGGAGGCCTGTTTGAGAATCCTTTCCTTCTCCTTATAATAGGAAAGATTCTTTTGTTTGACCGACTCGGCGAGATTCAGCTCTTTCTTTTGGAGTTCCTGATTTCCGTCCCGTTTAGCGCGGAAAGCTTTTGCGAGATGGTCCGTCATTCCCTTCTCGTCTTTGAATTTCAGAACAACCGTATAAAATCCGCTTCCTCCGACCATCTCTATGACTTTTCTCGTGATGATTACGGAAGGATTGTTTTGCGGAAGCAGTTCCAGGTTGTTGCTGTTTATGGAAAGACGCGTCGTATAATAGGCGGATAGTCCCAGAAGAGCAAGTAGGCAGATCGATGCGGTGACGGGACGGGTCAGAACCGCGTCCGTTGTTCGAGAAAGGAATTTTCTCATCAGCTTTTTGCCGCTTTACGAACTAAGAGGATCGTTTCTTTGACTCCGTTTTTTTTCAGGGAAGGTTCTATGTTTTTAGTACGATTGATATCCGTGGCCAACTTTCCTTCCGTTTCAAAATCCGTAATGTACCAACTTCCGTCTATCTCGGATAGGATCCATGCGAAAGCGATCTGATCGGAGCCTTTGTATAAAATGGAGGATCCGATCCGGATTTTCTTATCCTTTAGGATCGGTTTTTCATACGTGATATCGATCTTGTCGAAATACTGAACGGCGATCGGAAAGGCCTTGTTTGAGATGTATTCTCCTACGGCTTCTTCGAAGTCCTTCCTTTCTGCCGGAGTGATTTTGTGGTTTCCGACTAGCAGTTCGGAAAAACGGCCGACGTGGATGAGGGCTAATGCCTTGTCGTTTTTCTTAAAACGGATGAAGCCGACCAATTTTTTCACCGTCGATAAGGATTGTTCTTCCGGAGAAGCGGTCGGCGTTTCCGCAGAAGGAGTCTGAGGAGCTTCTTCCGAAAAAACGGAAACGTTACCGAGTAGAAGGAAAGTGACAAGAAGGATACGAATCTGTTTCACGCGATACCTGATATCGGAAAGGAATCCGAGGGTTTTTTTCCGTCCGAGAATTCGCGCGATTCCGAGCGGATCGGACGTTTCGTACAGTAAACCGTACGGAAGATCCAAGTCAACGGAAAATAGCTCGCGGACCAGGGCCTTTCGATCGGATTCAAATCCGGATTTTCTAATGAAAGCGGGAGGATTTCTTTTCGGAGCCGACAAGAATTCGATACGCTTTTTCCAAACACTGGGGTCTCATTCCCGCCAAAAATAAGAGAGAGCAGACCAAGTAAGAGAATTGCAATCTCATCGTTCCGATTTCGTAAAATTTGCGAGGGGAAACGGTTATACTCGAGTCCAGAATTTTGAAGGAAGCCAACCTGCGGATTCTTCGAACGATCTCAGCATCTTCCATGACCTTCCATTCTTTTTTGTATCCTCCGCATTCTCGAAACAAGGAGGCATCCATAAAAAGTCCCTGGTCTCCGAAACGAAGAAGACTCCAATCCCAATCCTTGTACTTCGCATTCCAACGTAGCCACAGATTTCCCGATTCGTAACGGATCCGAAAGCAACCGGATCTGATTTTGCGGTCGGTATTCTTTCTGATCTGATCCGGAAAGTCGAAAGGAGGCATGCAATCCGCATGCAGGAAAAGTAAAATATCTCCCGTTGCGGCGATCGCACCCGTATTGCATTGGACGGAGCGGCTCCTGATTTCGGACTTGAGAAGTTTTACTCCGTGATTTGCGGCGATTTCTCCGGTCCGATCCGTGCTGCCTCCGTCCACGACGAGAACTTCCAAATTCGGATCCGATTTGAGAGAAGCGTCCAATGCTTCCAAAAGCACAGGAAGATATTTTTCTTCGTTCCAGACAGGAACGATGACCGAGATTTTCTTCTTTCTTAGGAATTCGTTCTCCAAATTTTCAATCCTTTCGCTTGGGCTTCTTTCAGGTCCTTTAAATCGTCTAAATCGGAGAGGGCCTCAAGGAGACCGATTCTCTTTCCGGCGGACTCCGTTCTTTTCCTGCTTTCGGCAAAAACACTTTCGCTGCTCCAAGGGATCTCTCGAAAAAGATCCGGGAAATCCTCCTTCAGACCGATCAAATAGTAGCCTCCGTCCAGAGCGGGACCGAAAACGACTTCGTCCTCTTCGAGCAAACGGAAGGCTTCCCGAAGATGGACTTCCTGCAATTCGGGGCAATCGCTTCCGATCAGAACGGAGGAAGTACATCCTCTTTTAAAGGAATCCAAAAAGGAATTTCTCATTTTCTCCCCGAGATCCTGTCCTTCCTGGATGCGGAGGGACACTTCGCCGGAACCCCAATCCCCTAGATCCTTTTTTTCCGGTAGAAAGGTATCGAACCAAAGCGTTTTTGCAACGGGGATTTTTTTTACGACGGATCGGGTCGTTTCCACCAAGTCTAGATACACTTCGAGGGCTGCCGCATCGCCGATGTCACGAGCCAGCCTGGTTTTTACCTTCCCTAGCACGGGGTTTTTTAAGAAAATATGAAGGATCGAATTTTCCATTCTTTAAGAAGAATGAACCTGGATCGGGCGGAAATGAGAAGAAAAAAATTGTTCCGTCTTCCTGCGATCGGAAAATCGAATCCGCAGGAAAGACGGGAAAATTCTGAAGCTTCCGATTAAGCCGTTCGGCCTCGGATTTCTTTTGCCGGATCGATGTCTTTCCAGGAGGAAAAATATTGCCTGTAGTACAAAAGCCAGACGAGAGAAAATCCGCAAGAGCCTATGACGACGGCCAATCCTGCCTGGTCGAATCCGAAAATGAAAGCTGTTGCGACCAATGCCGCCAATCTGAGGGGTTCGGCAAATAGGGTCCATCGTTTCAGGTCCAGGATTCCGCCGATCGTCAATAGGGAAACGAGGCCCAGGAAAAAGATCGTGTACTGCACGTTTACCGGAATAGAGGCGATTTTTACCAGCATGGCAAAGGTTCCGATCACGGTGGCCGCAAACCATACAAGCGAATATGCCGTCAGTCCACCGGGGAGTGATACATCATATTTTTTGAATGTACTAGAATTCACTTCCGGGATAGGGAATTGACCTCCCAGCTCGGCGGGTCTCCAGCCCGGCATGGCGAAAAAGATCCGGATCTTGTCCGACCAACGCGGGGCCTTCCAGGAAATTTCCAGCATTTCCCACCAATAATGGAGGTTGGCCCAAATCGGATTGAAGCTGCGTAGGGGTTTTACCGTTCCATACACAGGGATCTCTTCCTCTTTTTGGAAAGTACCGAACCATTTGTCGAATACGATCAAGGTTCCACCGTGATTCTTGTCTATGTATTTCGGATTGATTCCGTGGTGGACCCTGTGATGGGACGGGGTGTTAAAGACGGCTTCGAACCAGGAAGGAAGTTTATCCACCGCTTTGGTATGGATCCAGAATTGGTAGATTAGATTCAATTCACCGTTCAGGAGTAATACGATGGGTGAAAATCCCAGCAATGCGAGAGGGACGTAAAATACCCAGGAGAAAAGCATGTGAAAGCTGGCCTGCCTGAGAGCCACCGTAAGATTGTATTCTTCGCTTTGGTGATGGACGACGTGCCCCGCCCAAAGGAAGTTCACCTCGTGACTGAGCCTATGATTCCAATAATAAGCGAAGTCGTATAACAGAAAGCAGGAGATCCAGATGGCGAGTACCACAATCCAAGACCAGGCTTGGGAAGAGAGTCCCAAAAAGTCGGCGGTCGGCATCCAGGAAACCCGATCGCTGGGCCACGAAGGAAGATCCACGATCCTCCAGTTTTCGTATACCCAGATATACGCGGCGAATGTGATCGCTTTGAATAGGATTACAAAGATTTGGTTCGAGACACCCGCGCTCAGATCGTTGATCGAGTCGTTGAGTCGGTACAATTCTCTTTTCTTGTACCACGAAAAACCCAGCTCTAAACCGATGAGCAGAAAGAAGAAAGGGATGGCGATCGTTATCAGGTTTATTTTTTCCATAAGCTCCAGTTCTCACCCTAGGATATCCATCCAAATTGGAACGGTCAATCCAAAACGAATCACTTAGCTCGATTCGTTTTTTTTTACGTAACAAGCGGCCGAAAAAATAGTTCCAAGGGTATATGCGGTTGACGAAATCGAAATCTTTCCGGAGGATCTACTGCCTATGACACAAGGCTGGCTTTTGTACGGAGCGAACGGGTATACGGGAGAGCTAATCGCAAGGAGAGCGGTTTCCCGGGGAATGAAGCCGGTATTGGCGGGGCGCAACTCGCCTAAAATCGAATCCTTAGCCAAAGAACTCCGTTTGGAATACAGGATTTTCGATTTGGAAGATCCGAACGAAGTTCGGATGAACATTCGTTCATTCGCCCTGGTATTGCATTGTGCGGGTCCCTTCGTGACCACATCCGTTCCGATGGCTCAGGCTTGCATTGCGGAGAAGGTCCACTATCTGGATCTTACGGGGGAAATTCCGGTCTTTCAAGCTCTGTTCGGAATGAATGCACTTGCGGAAGAAGCGGGAATTTTATTACTTCCCGGTGTGGGATTCGATATTGTTCCCACGGATTGCGTCGCTGCGGCCTTAAAGAGGAGGCTATCTTCCGCCGAGAGTTTGGAGTTGGCGTTTGTCGGGATGAATCAGGTTTCTCCCGGAACCGCAAAAAGCGCCCTAGCCCAGCTTCCTTACGGATCCAAGATGAGGCGAAACGGGGAATTGGTGGGCGTTCCTCATTTGAGCTCGAAGCTCGAACTTTCTCTGAATGGGAAAAATTATTCGCTCTACGGAATTCCCTGGGGAGACGTATTTACGGCGGCCATATCGACCGGAATCCAGAACGTTCAGGTCTTTACGGAAATTTCCAAGGGACAAGTCCGAGCGATGAAGTTTCTGAGGCCGTTTTTGTTTTTGTTGAAACTCGGGCCGGTTCTGAACGTATTGCAGGCTCTCTTAGGTTCGCTCATAACAGGACCGGGAGAAGAAACAAGGAATAACGTGCGCGCGAAAGTTTGGGGAAGAGTAAAGTCTCCGGGAGGGAAAACAGAGATTCTGCTATTGGAATGCAAGGAAGGTTACGAATTTACGATCGAGTCTTCCTTGGCAGCGGTAAAGAAAGTTCTGAATCGAAAAGGAGGAAAAGGTTTTCGTACTCCGAGTCTCGCTTTCGGTCCGGATTTTATTTTGGAGATTGCAGGGTCCAAATGGGACTTCGTTTCGGAAGGCATTTAAAAATTTCTTTACATTTTTTTTTTGTAGGAAATTCTTCCCAAGCATGTTCGGATCCTTTTTTTCGAATTTCATCCGGCATTCCGTTTTGTTTTTGCTTTTCAGTTGGTTGTCCGCCTGCTCGGGTACGAATGTTCTCACGTTAGTCAGTGCGGATTCCTCCACTCATCCTTTCCAAGGGGATGCGAATCCTTTGCAGAGCGTCTTCCGGGGGGAATGGATCTATCGGAAACAAAGGGAGACGAGCGGATTTTTTCCCGGAGGAGATACGAGAAAGGAATCCGTAGTCTGCTCGCATAGTATTTTCTCTCTGGTCGGGTGGGGGGACTCTTCCTTGGAAGAAGCTTTCCGAAAAGAACCGATTCAAAAAATTGCATATGTAGAATATTCCCAAGAAACTTGGTTGTCGGGGATTCTGTATCATTCCTTTTGCACTAGGATCGTGGGAGAATGAAATGAAACTTGGATTTTTTATTTTCCGAATCCTGATTCTTTTCTCAACGCTTTTGTCTGCGGGTTGTTCCGGCTGGAATCTATTGAGTGCGGGGTCTCCCAGAATCGAGACTCATCCGATCCGAGGCGGAAGTAATCCGTTGCAGTCTTTGACGAGAGGGGGAATTCTCTTTTTCGAGACCAGCTCCTGGACGGGAGATCGTTCCCAGGCGGATCCGATTTTGTTCGGGGAATCCTGCGCATACAGCCTTTTCGGAGTCTTTGCCTCCGGAGATGCGAGCATTGATTCTTCCGTCCGCAAGGGAGGAATCTCGGAGGTCGCTTTTGTGGAATACGACCAAATTGCTGTTTTGGGAGGCTTTGTGTACCAATCATTTTGTACCATCGCATGGGGAAAAAAGAATTCCGTAAGAGTGGAAGGGAAGGCTCGATGAATCGCAAGTTAACGTGCCTTTCCCAGTCTTGGAAGTTCGCGAAACTTTTTCTTTGTTTTGCGTTTCTTTTTTCCGTTCCGAATTGCGCGACCGGTCCGGTTAGCGGTTTGCTTTATTCCAGAATCGGATTTCCGGGAACGATCAATGAAGACCCGAATGTCAAACGAGAGCTGAAAGGGGAAGGGTGCATCCATAATTTTCTGACTTTGATTTCGATCGGAAACGCCGGGGCGGGAGAGATCGCGTTTCGAAACGGAATTACGAGAGTGGCTCTTGTGGATCACTCCAGCCTGCAGATCCTTACGATTCTGTACCGGAATTATTGCACGATTGTGGTCGGAGATAAGGGATGAAATTGGTTCCGTTTTTCCTGTTTGCCGTTTTGGTTTGTAGTTGCACTTCTTCTCCCGAGCCTGGCTGGATTTACACCCGCAACCAGTACCACCTGTCCACGGATCCGACTGGAAAAACCATTACTTCCGCAAGAATCCAGAAAAAAGGAGAGTCGTGCACGTTCGGATCCGCCTTATTCTATTTCGGTTATTACGGACAACAAGTTTCCTTAAAGGAAACGTTACTTAAGAGCGGGATCAGCAAGGTAGCACTCGTTGATCGTAGTACGGAAAGTTATCTGATGGGATTGGTCTATTTCGATTGCATCGAGGTTTGGGGGGAATGACCGAATCGGGTAACGTTCCTTTCGATCGAAAGTTTCGGACAGGCGTTCGACTCGTTTTGCGGTCCGTTTCTTTCTTTTTACTGCTTTGCTTCGCAACGAATTGTATTTCTTTGAGAGTCTATGTTCCGAGAACGTACAAGGATCCGCACGAAGTTCCTTTGCAATGGAAGAAATATACGGAATTGTATGACGGGTTTTTGAGATCCTCTTATTCTCCGGGAGAGATCGAAGTCGAATTTCCGGAAGAACAGTCGCGGCGTTTTGCGAAACGGAATCCGACTTGGCTCGTCTTTGCCCCCAATTATTTGGAAAACGGATACGGCTCGTTCAGTTCCCTTTTGAAAAAGGAATTTGCGGAACACCCGGAGGAATATAAGGGGGCCTACAAGGTTGTCGTCAGGCGCTTTGATTTGGAAACCAGGGACAGTTGGCTCGTGAGACCGTTTACCAACGAAGTTTCCGTTCTCTTCGAGGCTGACGTTTTTGCGATCGGAAAAGAGGAACCGGTCTGGAAATTTCACTTTCAGGACAGGATCGTTTCCGGAGTTACCGACGGCATGTTCGTTTTGGCGACAGTAACTTTAGTGGGTTGGATCTTTTATCTTCCTTATTTAGGGTTTCGCGGAAATCGAGAGGACCAGCTTAACCAGTTGGGCCGGATCGCTTTATTAGAATTTTTTGAAGGATGGAAACGCCATCCCATTTTATCCGCCGGGTTGCGAGCTCCGGCACAAGAGATCGGAAAATGAAAAGAAGTAAAATTCCGGCCCTATTCCTTCTCGTCGCGATTCTTGAAATCAACTGTCTGTATTCCGCGGAGAAGAGATATACCTTGGGACAGCCGTACGAGCCGAACGAGGAAAGTTATTTTTCGGATGAGGATCCTCAATTCGAGGAAGGTAGGCCCGTCGATTTTCTAGATTCTTTGGGAAATATCTTCGGGGTCTTGAGTAAAATCGTGATCGGCGACAAGAGGATGAGCAATCACCGGATCTCCGAAGAAACGAAACGGTTCCTGAAGGAATATATCCGAGACAATAATTTAAAGGACGTGAAGGTTCGCTTTAACCAATATTCTCCCGGTGGAGATTTTATGAGGCTTTGGAGATCCAAGAACGTACATCCGTTATTGAAATGGACTTTCGGCTTGCTGACTTGGATGGTTGAATTGGTTGTTCCGGAACGTCTCTTTGCCAATTGCGGAATTTATACCTTCTGCGGTGGGGACCACTACAATCCGTATACGAATACGATTCACATCTATTCCGATCTCCCCGCAGCGGCAGTTCATGAAGGAGGTCATGCGAAGGACTTTTCCCTCCGGAAATACAGATCTTGGTATGCACTCTCTTATTCGCTGATTTTTATTTTAGGAACCTTCTATCCGGAAGCGCGTGCTTCCGACGATGCGATTCGGTACTTTCGTTACCGTTGCGACTTAGCAACACAACTTCATGCTTACCATGTGTTGTATCCTGCTTACGGAACCTATGTGGGTGGTCCGGTGATCGGTCTCTTTAGTGTCATTCCGGGTTTTATCATCGGTTCTCGGAGCGCCACGGAAACTCTGAGAAAGGGACCCGCAAGAGAGTGCGAGATCCTAAAGGAAATGGAAAAAGGACGTTGATCCTAGCATCATCCGTCCGGGACTACGTATAAGGGTGAAAATCCCCCTCCGAGTGTTCTGAAATTTGTCGTTTGGCCTTGGTACAAACGACTTGCTAAAAGAAGAATTTCGTCACGATAGATATAAGCCCTTACATCCATTTTCAAATCCATCTCTTGTCCGGAGACGGACGTGATTCTTTTCGAAGGAGGAATGAATTCCTGGCTTATGTATTCCCCTTGCACGATTTCAGAAAATTTATTCTTGGTTAATTTCCCTCCAAAATAAGCGGCCTTGCTTCCGAAACCCTCCTTAGGTTTGAAGAATATCCGCTTTCTGTTCTTCCAAAGTTGTTCCGCGTTTGCAGTACTTACGATTTGTGATACGGGCACGGAAGCTTTTAAGATTTCTGCATCCTTCCGATTCAGTCCCGCCCTCAAAAGGAATTCGTTATCGGAAAAAAAAGACAAATTCGTCTTTCTGGCAAATAGATCATAATCGATCGGATTCGGGGTAAGTATAATTTTCCCCTTCGTCCAAGCCAGCCGAATCATAGCATGGGAAGGTTCTGACAAATGAAAATCGGTCAGACGATTGTAAATTAGATCGATCTTTCTACTTCCGAAAAACAGCTCATCTTCGATCCGTTCGATTTGTCTCGGGTCTAGGATTTCGCTGGAAATTCCCTTCGATCTAAATAGATCTCGGAAGAGTAGAAACTCCGGATATAAAAACTGATCGGACGGGTTCTCGTCCACGATTGCGATAAAGTTCGGAGTTCCGGTGCCGCCGTTGTCGGTCCATTCTCGAATAAAAGAGTCGTAAAATTTTTCTTCTATTTCTTTCAGCGTCTCGGCGTTCGGCAATGCAAGGCGCGCCGCCTTGCAACATTCGATCTGCGCTTCCAGAAGTCGGACCTGCAAAAAAGCGCCGCCCGCATTCGTATTGATTTCGATCAGTTTCGGACCTTCTTTGGCGATGTGAAAATCCAGACTTAGAAATACTCCTCCCGAAATATCCCGGCTTCTATTCTGATCTTCGTGATCCGCAAGTATCCGATTCTTTACTTCCGGAAGTTCGACCGCATTTCTAATCGCGTGAAGGATCTCTTGGATTCTCTTTTTCTCGGATACGTTGATAAACGAAGGAGTTTCGGAATAAAAATGCTCGATTCGGTCGCCTCCTGTCTCCGAGAAATTCCTCTTGTTGAGAATCTCTCTGTCCAAAGTGGAACAGGAACAATGTTCGTTCAGCACTCCGGCCAAATTCGACGGCACCAACGCTTCCCCTTTACGTTGCGACATTTTTCATCACAAAAAGAAGCTCTCTCGCGATCGTTTCGCAAGTCTTTCTATATTCCTCGGAAACTCGAGGCGTGTCATCGGAAGATTTAGGATCGGGATAAGGAAGGCTAATTCTGGCTTCGGCTCCGGGAACAAAAGGACAGGCTTCGTCGGCGGAAGAACATACCATTACTGCGATAAATTTTTTGCTCGGATTTACGACATCCGAATATAATTTCGAGAAGGCAAGAATCGGTACGGTATTTTCCTTATAAGAAACCCAATACCTCGGGTTCATTTCGGTGTTCTTTTCCTTTTCTATTTTAAATCCTATTTCCATGAGAGCTTGGACGGAGTTCGGATGAAAGGCGGTGACTTCCGTTCCTCCCGAATAGGATCCTATGCCGGAAATTCCAAGGTATTCCGCGCAGGCTAAAGCGAACATTTGGGCAATTTGACTGCGTCGCGAATTGTGTGTGCAAACGAAGATCATTTCCGAGTAATTCTGCCCGTTCCTGATTTCTTTGATGGACTTCGAAAATCGAAGTAGTGTTTCTCTTCGTTCCTTCGGTATTAGGGACTCTTCCGCTTCCCGTTTTACCATAAAGTTCTTTATGGATTCATATAGAGAACTCATATCGTTTTTTCCTTCATATAAAACTTATTTCGAAGCTTCTTTGCGATCTCAACCAGGAGAACAAGCACCGGAATCTCGACTAAAGGGCCGACGATTCCGACGAAGGCTTGTCCCGATGCGAGTCCGAACGTTCCGATGGCAACCGCTATCGCTAATTCGAAATTATTTCCGGCAGCGGTAAAGGAGACGGCGATGTTTCTCGGATAATCCGCTTTGATCAGAACCCCGAGACCGAAACTGAAGAAAAACATGAAAATGAAATAGATCAGAAGGGGGAGGGATATTTTCAGCACATCAAGCGGTATGTTGAGAAGAGAATCCCCTTTGAGGCTGAAAATGAATACGATCGTCAGGAGTAAAAAGATCAGAGCGATCGGAGAGATTGCGGGAAGGAATCGATTCGTCGTCCATTCCTCTCCTTTCGTTCGAATGCTGACGTTCCGGATTCCCCATCCTAATAGGAACGGAATCCCCAAATAAATCAGCACGCTAGATGCAATGTCCCAGTAACGGACTTCTATGGACGAGTTTGCAAGTCCTAATGTTCCAGGTAATACGCTCACAAAGAAATAGGCCAAACTTCCGTAGAGAAGAAGCTGGAAGATGCTGTTTAAAGCGACAAGTCCGGCTGCGACCTCTCTGTCTCCGTCCGCGAGATCGTTCCAGACTAGAACCATTGCGATACAACGAGCGATTCCAATCAGAATTAAACCGACTCTATATTCCGGATTGTCCGGAAAGAAGAGAAATGCTAGGCCGAACATCAATAGAGGTCCGACAATCCAGTTTAAAACGAGAGAATAAAAAATCAGATCCGTTCGACCGAATGCTTTCGGGATTCTTAGGAAATTTACTTTCGCTAAAGGAGGGACCATCATGAAGATCAGACCGATCGCGATCGGCACATTCGTTCCTCCGAACTCCGATCGTCGGATCCATTCCACGGAGCCGGGAGACCAAGTAGCCAAGGCCATTCCGATTCCCATGGCGATAAAAATCCAAAGAGTGAGGAATCGGTCTATAAATGATAATCGTTTTTCGGGAAGGGTTTCGGAAGCCATTAATCGTTTTATCGCAATATTACGATTAATGTCAAGCGAATTTATGAACAGGAATTTTCGTTTTCCGGAATTCGAGAAAGCAGCGTATTGAAATAGCCGCCGATTTCTTCCCACGCTTTCTTATCGATGCAGTAGCAGATCGAAGGTCCTTCCACGGTTCCTTGGAGAATCCCGACTTCCTTTAACGCTTTTAGGTGTTGGGAAATCGTGGCTTGGGCGAGTCCGAGTTCATCCACTAAATCTCCGCAGACACAGGCTTTTTTCCTTAATACGGATTCTAAGATCGCGATTCGAGCGGGATGTCCTAATGCTTTTGCATAGGAGGCGATTTTATTCTGCCTTTTATTGAATAGCTGAGTCTTTGTGATTCCCATCTCTTTGCCGTTTCGGTATTCTTCCGACCGTCGCCGAAGGATCGGTCGCTTTCAACTTCTTCCGATAGAAAAATAGTTTCGCGAAGAATGATCGTATCTTAGGAGAAGCAAGTAAACTACCACACCAATGCGGCAGAAAAAGTCAAAAGAAGAAAGCTAAATTTGTTAGGGCTTTAGAACAAATGAGAAAACATGATCTGTCGCGCGGTTCTGCAAGACTGCGGAACTTTCCCTTTGCGATCCTATTTGCAGAATGGTATCCGTCCCACTTTCTGAATTCTTGCCGCTCTTCCGTCTCTTCGCGTTTCTAAAAAACTCTCTCCGGATGTTGGATCCTAGGGTCCTTCCTCCCGTTGGGGGAGGTGCCTCTCGACCCGGAAACCCTCTGTCCAAAGGCTGAACTTCCTGCAGTTTGCTCATTTGTAGATTATTATGTTTATTATTTGCACATATATTTTTATTGAGTTTAAAAAATAAGCGGATAATTTAAATTCTGCTTGTTTCTTGAAAGGGAGGATTCAGTCTTTCGGCAGAGAAGGAGGAGGTTTATGCTCCTAACGAATTACCAAACCGATTCTTTTTATGATGAGATGTTTTCTCCCGAAGGGGGAATTCGCCAAAGTTATCACATCTTGAAGTCCAGAATCGAAAGGATGGACGATAAGGAATTGTTTCGCCGCAAGACTTCCGCGGAAAAAGCACTCCTTTCTTTGGGGATTACGTTCAACGTCTACGGTGACGACGAGGAAGAGGAAAGGATCATGCCTTTCGACATCATTCCTAGGATCGTCACGGCTCATGAGTGGAGGAAATTGGAGGAGGGCTTAAAGCAGAGAATTCGGGCCTTGAATCTTTTCATCCAAGACGTTTACGGGGACGAAAAGATCGTCCGAGACGGAGTGGTTCCGGCCGAGATCCTGCACAGCAGCACGGGGTATCTGAAGGAGTGCAAGGGAATCGTTCCTCCGAAAGGAACCTGGATTCATATCACCGGCACCGATCTGGTAAGAGACGGGGAGGGGAGAATGCTCGTCCTCGAGGACAATCTTCGCTGTCCTTCCGGAGTTTCTTATGTATTAGAAAATCGTGAAGTAATGAAGAAGACGTTCCCGGAACTTTTTGCAAGTTTGTCCGTCCGTCCGATTTACGACTACCCGATCCGATTGAGGGGAATGCTGGAACGAGTCTCCGGAAAACCGAATCCGAGCATCGCCGTGTTGACTCCGGGAATTTATAACTCCGCCTATTATGAACATAGCTTTTTGGCCTCTCGGATGGGAGTCCCTCTCGTGGAAGGAACCGATCTTCTGGTCAAGGATGATTATCTATTCATGCGAACGACCCGCGGCTTGCGGCAGGTGGACGTACTCTATCGAAGGATCGACGACATCTTTATGGATCCGAAGGTATTCCGAAAGGATTCTCTCCTGGGAGTTCCCGGAATTTTCGAAGCTTTCAAAAAAGGGAATGTAGCTTTGGCCAACGCTCCCGGAACCGGAGTGGCCGACGATAAGGTGATCTATTCTTTCGTTCCGGAAATCATCAAATATTATTTGGGAGAGGATGCGATCATTCCGAACGTTCCCACTTATCTTTGTTCCCGGGAAAAGGATCTGAGTTACGTACGGGAGAATATCGGGAACCTAGTGGTAAAAGCCGCGAACGGCGCCGGCGGATACGGAATGATCATCGGTCCGACGGCGAGTCGAAAGGAGCAACAGGAATTCTTGGCTAAGATCGATGCGGATCCTAGAAACTATATCGCCCAACCCGTACTCAGTCTTTCCCGCGTTCCCACTCTTGTGGAGGACAAGTTGGAGGGAAGGCACGTGGATTTGCGACCCTTCATCCTGTACGGAGAAGATATCTACGTTATGCCCGGGGGACTGACTCGTGTCGCTTTGAGGAAAGGATCCTTGGTGGTGAATTCCTCCCAAGGAGGAGGTTCTAAGGATACTTGGGTGATGGGGCAGGAATAGGCAGATAGTTACCGGGGGAAAGATTCCCGGCAAGCGGAACCGAAGTAAAAAAACACGCTAGAGAGGTTTCCCATGCTGAGTCGAGTTGCGGAGTCCGTGTATTGGATGAACAGATACATGGAAAGGGCGGAGAATTATTCCCGCTTTTTGGATGTGAATTTTCAACTTTCCTTGGATTTGAACGAGGATGCGAACCGGCAGTGGATGCCCTTGGTTTATACTACGGGAGATAACGAGCTTTTTACGAAGAAATATTCCCATCCAACCAAGGAAAACGTGATTCATTTCATGAGCCTTGATGCGGAAAATCCGAACTCCATCGTGAACTGTGTGCTTAGAGCCAGAGAAAATGCGAGAACGATCCGGGAGAATATCTCTACTCCCATGTGGGAAGTCATCAACGAGTTTTATCTGAATTTCAAAGCGAGGAAAAAATTCGAAGAATCGGACATGCCCGGTATCGTCGAGTTTTTCAAGTCGATCCGCAACCAATGCCTGCTGTTTTACGGTTGTCAAGAGGCCACGATTTCCCACGACGAGGTCTGGCACTTCGCACTTTTAGGAAGATTGCTGGAACGCGCCGACAAAACGACTCGGATTCTGGATATGAAATATTTCATTCTCCTTCCCTCCCATGAAGAGGCGGGGGCCACCTTGGATCTGCTGCAATGGTTGTCTCTTCTCAAGTCCGCAAGCGCTCACGAGATGTTCAACCGATTCTACACCAGGATCACTCCTAAGAACATCGCTCAATTTCTGATCCTAGACAAACTTTTTCCGAGAGCCATCCGATTCTGTCTGAATAGGACTTTCGACAGTCTTAAGATATTGAGCGGTACGGAGAAGGACTCGTATGCGAACGAAGTGGAACGTCGCGTCGGACTTCTCTTATCGGAAATGAATTACGCGTCAATTGAAGAGATTTTCGGTAGCGGTATGCACGAATATCTAGACCGGCTCCAAATACGTTTGAACGGAATCGCCACCGAATTGGACGAAACATATTTCAGGAATTAGAATCGTAGAATGCCCTTATTGGTTTCCTTAACGCATGAAACGTCGTATCTTTACGATAGGCCCGTTTCCCTTTCCCCTCATGTGATCAGACTTCGTCCGGCTCCCCATTCCCGCACGAAAATCGTATCCTATTCCCTTCAAGTGGATCCTTCCAAGCAGTTTCTGAATTGGCAGCAGGATCCTTTCGGCAATTACCAAGCTAGGTTGGTGTTTCCGGAAAAGACGAGCTGCCTTCGGATTCTGGTGGATTTGATAGCTGAAATCCACGTTTTGAACCCTTTCGATTTTTTTCTGGAGCCCGAAGCCGAGACTACTCCTTTCGTTTATTCCGATGCATTAAGGAAAGAACTTCTTCCTTATCTCAGCGCGACGGACGGAAGTTATGCGTTGGCCGATTATATTTCGAAATTGAGAAAGGAAGGAATCCTTAGTACGGCGAGAACCGTAGACTATCTTGTGCGTCTGAATCAAAAAGTGTACGAGGACGTATCCTACGTGATCCGGATGGAACCGGGAGTGCAATCCTGTACGGAAACCTTGGAGAGAAAGTCGGGTTCCTGTCGTGATTCCGCCTTTTTGTTAGTACAGATCTTACGGCATATCGGTTTGGCCGCCCGTTTCGTTTCCGGTTATCTGATCCAATTGAGACCGGACGAAGTCCCTTCCGACGGACCTCAAGGACCTAAGGAGGATTTTACCGATCTTCACGCCTGGGCGGAGGTATATTTGCCCGGAGCAGGTTGGGTGGGGCTGGATCCCACTTCGGGCTTGTTTGCGGGAGAAGGGCATATCCCGCTCGCAGCCGTACCCGAGCCGTCGAGCGCCTCTCCCGTATTCGGATACTCGGATCCTGCGGATACGAAATTCCATTTCAGGATGGAGGTGAAGCGAATCCAGGAATCCCCTAGAGTCACGAAACCTTATTCGGAACCCCAATGGGAAAGAATCCTGAATGCCGGGAAGACGATCGATCATAGATTAAAAAAACAGGATATTCGAATCTCCATCGGAGGGGAGCCTACTTTCGTTTCGGACACGGATCGTCAGGATCCGCAATGGAATACGTCCGCATTGGGGTCGGAAAAATTGCGCTTGTCCCAGGAACTTCTGACCAAATTGAGAAATCGGATGACGCCGGGGTCGGTGGTGCAGGTCGCCCAGGGTAAATGGTATCCGGGCGAGCCTCTTCCTCGTTGGTCCTTAAATGTCTTTTGGAGAAAGGACGGAGAAATCCTATGGTCCGACCAGAACATTCTGGCCTCCTTGGGAGAGGAAAAAAAGCGGGATCCTGTTCGCGACCTTGCAGCCGCAGAAGGGTTGGGAAAAAAAATCTGCTCTTCCCTAGGTTTGTCTTCGGATCATCTTCATCCTTTGTTCGAGGACGGTTTTTATTATCTCTGGAAAGAAGGCCAGTTGCCCGAGTGGAATTCGAAAGCGGAGGCAAGTCCGGAAAAAGAGGATTTTTCCTTCGAGGCTCTCGAAAGAAGAAAGGTGCTCTCCCTCTTGGACGACGGCTTTCGGCTCCAAAAAGCTTTCGCCTTGCCACTTCAGTACGACTATGTGGAGCGGCGTTGGGAAAGCTCCGAATGGAAATCTCGTAGGGATCGATTGTATCTTGTTCCCGGAGACAGCCCTGCCGGATTCCGCTTGCCATTCGCATCCATTTCGGAAACGTTCCGGGCCAGCGCGTTGTTCACGGACATTTCCGATCGGGGGAAGCTCCCTTCCTATCAGGAACTTTATGAAAAAGGAAAGTTTCGATCGAAGAAAAAGGGAACATTTTTTCCCGACGGGAAGGATCTTCCGATCCGCACTACGCTCGTTCTGGAGCCTAGGGAGGGAATTCTACGGATCTTTCTTCCTCCGGTAGAACGTCTGGACGTCTGGCTGGAATTGATGGCTAGTATAGAATCCGCCTGTGCGGATTCGAAGATTCCCGTTCTACTGGAAGGTTACGAACCTCCTTCCGATTCCAGACTTTCACTTTTCAGGATCACACCGGATCCGGGAGTGATCGAAGTGAACCTTCACCCTTCTTCTAGTTTCGAGGAGTTGGAGGAAAAGACTCGAATTCTATACGAAGAGGCGAAGGCAACAAAACTGAGCGCGGAAAAATTCCAGATCGACGGAAGACAATCCGGAACGGGAGGAGGGAATCATATCACGGTAGGCGCTATTACTCCTTCGGACAGTCCTTTCCTAAGAAGACCGGATCTTTTGCGTAGTCTGGTAAGTTATTGGCAGCACCATCCTTCCTTGTCCTATCTGTTTTCCGGTCTATTCGTGGGTCCTACCTCCCAAGCTCCTCGTCTGGATGAGGGAAGAGACGAAGTTCTGTACGAATTCTCCCTGGCCGCAAAGCAAGTGGATGAATCGAAGAGGCTTCCTCCTTGGTTGGTGGACAGGCTCTTTCGAAACTTGCTGACGGACCTGACGGGGAATACGCACCGTGCGGAAATTTCCATCGATAAGCTCTATCCTCCTACCGGCCCGAGATTGGGTTTGGTGGAACTCCGCGCTTTCGAGATGCCTCCTCATTATAGGATGAGCGTGGTCCAGCAACTTCTCGTACTTTCCTTGTTGGGAAGGTTTTGGGAAAAACCCTACCGAAAGCCTCCCGTTTTTTGGGGAACGGAACTCCACGATCGCTTTCTTTTGCCTCACTATGTTTGGAGCGACTTTCAGGAAGTCCTAAACGATTTGCGGGAACACGGTTATCCGTTGGAAGAGGAGGATTTTTTCCCCTTCTTCGAATTCCGTTTTCCCGTTTATGGAACTATGAAAAAGGACGCCGTCTTTTTGGAACTACGCCTTGCATTGGAACCTTGGAACGTTTTGGGAGAGGAATCCTCCTCCTTCGGCACTTCCCGTTCCGTGGATTCCGCTTTGGAGAGGCTGCAGGTTCGGACGGAGGGTTGGGTCGCAGAACGATTCCGATTGTCCTGCAACGGGTTCGAAGTTCCTTTGCGTTCCACCGAAAAAAAAGGGGAGGCGGTGGCCGGCGTACGGTTTAAGGCATGGAATCCTCCGTTTACTTTGCATCCGAATCTTCCCGTGCAGAACCCACTGGTCTTCGATATCTGGGATAGTTGGTCGCAACGTTCTCTAGGAGGTTGCAGGTACTATGTTTCCCATCCCGGGGGAAGGGCTTATGATTCTTTTCCCATCAACTCTTTTGAGGCGGAAAGCCGGAGGAATTCCCGCTTTTTTGCGGATGGTCATACTCCCGGCTCTTCGCGTCCTCCTCGTAGAATAGAGAGTTCTCCTTTTTATACTCTCGACCTTCGCTGGGCAGAAAAACCTGCCTAAATGTCATCCATTTTGAGCCTCTTGACATTCGTCAATTTCTGAGAATCTTTCTCAAAAATGCTTGCCTGGAAAGGGCTCTTTTTAATCCTGATTCTCAGATACAAATTTAATTGAAGCAGGAATCGGTATGTTGTCAGGAATTTCAGTTCGATTTTGTGGACGGCTTTTCAAATGAAGCAGCCGGTTGTTTGGAGACGTTTGCGGGGTCTTGTTTCTCTTCTTTTTCCCCTGTATTTTCTCTTTTTCTCGTCCTGCAGTCCAAGACATCCGGGAGCCAGTGACAACTCTCTAGTCAACGGCTTTCTTTATCGGATGTTTAACACCTATGATCCGAGTAATTTTCTGGCGAACGTAGGACGCACTATAGCGCCTCCTCTGTTTGCGAATTTGAAGACCCAAACGGCCAATCTTGTGACCCAAGGAACGACTTTGGCCTCCTCCTGCACTGCGGGGAATCTGACGAACTTTCAGAACGCATGGCTTGCGAACATTGCCGCCGCAAAGCAGGTGGAGATTTTCCACTTCGGACCTTTTGTCACCTACTACCCGTTATTCGATGCCTGGCCGGGTGAAGCGATGAAAACGGTAAGTCCGGAATCTCCTCCTAGCGCGGGGGACATGGATAGTTTGGATTTCGATTATACGGGTACGTACGGCGCATCCGTCGCGGGAGCTACGAGTTATATAGGAACCTTAGATAAGGATGCGAAGGGGTTGATCGCCATCGAATACGTGGCGTTTATCAAACCCGGAAGTTACGGCGCCAATCAGGAAGCCTGTAGCGATTTGACCAGCATCCGATTGAATCTTCTCCAGGCTCTTATCGCGGACTATGCATCGAATGCGAACGCACTCGCAAATGCATGGGATCCCACAGGAACGACCAAGTATGGAGAGCAGTTGGCGACGGCGGGAAAAGGATCGACTACCTACTCCTACTCCGGGGCCGCTCTAAACGACGTGTTTTCCGGCGCGTTGCGTCAATTGAGCACGATGAAGGACGGCAAGTTGGAAAAACCGGCGGGTCTGTCCAACGGTGGAAACGGCGTCATCAATTTAAGCCTTTCCGAATCCAGGCTCAGCGGAAACAGCGTGGTGAATCTTAGAAACAACCTTGCCAGCTTTAAGGCTTTGTATCTCGGTAACGGAGCTGTCGGACTTTCGGACTATATCAGGTACTATTCTCCGTCGTTGGATACCAGAGCCAAATCGGACATTACTCAACTGGAAACAGTCTTGAATTCCTTTTCCAACATCAGTTCCGCGAATATGTCCTCTATCAGCCAATCGGTCGCTTTGCTGAGCGATCTGTTGAACGTTTTGAACGTTCAGTTTCCGGCCGTTCTCGGAAACGGACCCGTGAGTAGCAGCGGCGGAGATGGAGATTGATGGAGAAAAGATTCTCGTTTTGGAATATTCTTTTTTTATTATGCGTAATTTTTTTCTCCCTTCCCCTGATCGGACAACCGGAAAGTAACGGCGGCGAGGCCGGAACGGAGAAGCCCAAAAACGGAAACGGGGGCGAACCGAAGGAAGCGGATCAACCGGTTTCCAAAGAACAAGAAACGATCGAGGAAAAGAGACGCAAGTTTTTGGAAAGCGGCCAGATCAATGTGATCGGCGCCAAAGACGACGATATGAAAAAGATTCCCGGTTCGGCCAACGTCGTGGGGAAGAAGATCCTGAAGGAAACGAATCCGATCGACTCGATGGAGGCTTTGCGCCGAGTCCCGGGCGCCACGATCCGGTACCAGGATGCCGTGGGATTGACTCCCAACATCGCTTTCCGCGGGGTCAGCAACGAAGAGTCCAGAAAGACTCTGATTCTCGAGGACGGGGTCTTTACCTCCTTGAGTCCATACGGTCAACCGGAAAGTTATTTCATTCCACAGATAGACAGAATGGAGAGGGTCGAGGTCGTAAAAGGCTCCGGTTCCATTCTGTTCGGGCCTACCACTTTGGGAGGGATCGTGAACTTCGTGACGCGGAAACCTCCGGAAAAACCGACCTTGAATCTGAAGTTGATCGGAGGCACGAACGGTTACGCATCCAATCTTCTGCAATACGGGGGAACGGCCCAGAGTACGAACACCGCTTACGACGTTTCTTACCTGCATACCCAAGGAAACGGGTTCCGGGATTACCAGGGATTTAACGTAAACGACTTCAACGTAAAATTGATGCAGAAGATCGGGGACAAGGATACCGTTTTTCTAAAATACCAGATGTACCAGCAAGACTCTCAGGCGACCTATCTTGGGTTGACCGAAGGGCTGTACTGGAAAAATCCTAGGACGAACCCCGCCCGTTTCGACAGAAAGCATGTGGAAAGACAGGCCGCAGTGATCGGGCATGATCATTCCTTCAACGACAACTGGAAATTAATCACCCGTTCTTATTGGACCAACGTGGGCTTCCAGTTCAAACAGGAATCCTATTCTTATAACAGTGCGAACGACGTCGGATTGCCTATGCCTCCTACGAATAACGTGTTTGCGGTCTATGCTCCCTCTCCTGTAGGAAACCGTCCCGGAGACGTGATCTATATGCAGAACACAACTCCGAATCGCCACCAATTCTTCAGGACGGGAGGGTTGGAGACGAAGTTGGAGGGTAAGTTCACCTTGCTCGGATTCGAAAACGAGATCTCCGTCGGAGCTCGAGCGCATTACGAAACCGTCAATGCGGCGTACAACCAATTTCCGTATCCCACAATGGACCAGGGGTTGACGACGCAACAGCAGACTCGAAACGCGAAAGCGTACGCGACCTATGTGCAGGATTCCATCAAGTTGACGGAAAGATTCAAGATGATTCCGGGTGTTCGGTACGAATACATTTCCCAGGGAGTGTACACTCATCGTAAGTTCGCCACTTCGACCGACGTGGCCTACGGGCTCGCGACCTCGGCGGGTCAGAATATATTGGTCAACCAGGCGAACGAAACGTACACGAAGGTGGTGCTTCCCGGGTTCGGACTCACGTACGACCTTACGGAAAGATTCATGTGGTTCGCGGGAGCTCATACGGCCTTCTCTCCTCCGTCCTTTTCTACGATCCTGAATCCGTCCTTGGGATTGGGTTATAAGCTTAACGCGGAACGTTCCAATAATTACGAGACCGGGTTTCGGGGAAATATTACGAGGTACTTTTATACCCAGGTCAGTACTTACGCTTTGTTTTTTTCCAATCAGATCGTGAATACGAACGAGGCAGGATCCTCCATAGGCGCGGTTCCGATCAACGCGGGTAGGTCCGTTAACCGAGGCGTGGAAAGTAATTTCGTATTCGACTTCGGAAAGTTCGCGGACTCGCGTTGGGAAGTTCCCTTAGAGGTGGCTTATTCTTATACTAGAGCTGTTTCGACCACTTACGTTCCTGTGGGGACAGTTCAGAACTCGGACGGTACCGTCAGTGTGACTAATCAGTCTTTGGTCAGCGTCAATTCGGCCGGTAATACGATCCGGGTAAATACCAACGGAAATTACCTTCCGTACGTTCCTATGCATACTTTTATCGGAGCGATCGGTTTTAAGAGTCCCCGCGGATTCTATGCCAGATTGGAATACCAATATTTCGATAAACAATATTCGGATCTTCAGAATACGAAAAACCAAAGTACCGACGGAAGCCAAGGTGTGGTTCCCAGCTATGGTATTTGGAACGCGGACTTCGGTTACGAGGCTCCGGGCGGAAGGTGGTCCGTTTTTATCAACGGAAAGAACCTGGAAGACCGGGTCTATATCTCCGGGCGACTGCCTGTCGGAATCCAACAAGGGCCTTATCGTCAGATCAATATAGGTGCTACTCTGAAGTTGGACTAAAGTCCCCTCCGCTCCGTCAGTTTTGGCGGAGCGGAGATCGGTCCGAATTTGGCGTAAAAACGGCAGTCCTCCATTCTAAAGGATGGAAAAAAACGGGACCGGAAGGGAAAATGACTTCCGGAAAATGGGCCAGCAAGCTTCCCAAAACGACGGCCTCTTGGCGGGATATTCCCCTTTGTCGGGTATTTTCGACGAGGTCTGCTCTCGCGCGGGGAACCCGAGGGAGAAATACGATTTTCTGCTTCGCTCTTTCGAGCGTTTGGGACCGAGCGAGCTGAAGAGGAGAAAAGAGGACAGCCTCCGCATTCTAAGGGAAAACGGAGTCACCTACAACGTATACGGAGACGAGAGAGAGCGCATTTGGTCCTTGGACCTGTTTCCTCTCTTGATGAAAAGCGAAGAATGGGACCAAGTAGAGAGAGGTCTCATCCAGAGATCCGAATTGTTGGACGAAATCCTGAAGGACGTTTACGGCCCTCGAAAACTACTGTACGAGAGAAAAATCCCTCCGCAGTTGCTTTTCCATTCCGGCGGATTTCTCAGGGCTTGCGCCCCGATCTATGATTCCTCGACTTTTCGACTCGCCTTTGTAGCGACGGATATCAGCCGGGACGGTACGGGAAAATTCTTCGTGATCGGTGATCGGATCCAAGCTCCCTCCGGATCCGGATACGCCCTGGAAAATCGGATCGTTCTTTCCCGAGTATTCCCGTCGGTTTATCGGGATTCCCAGGTGCACAGAGTTGCTCTGTATTTCAGATCCTTAAGAAAAACATTATATACTCTTTCACCCTCCAAGGATAGAGATCCTTTGATCGTGTTGCTGACACCCGGTCCGGGAAACGAAACCTATTTCGAGCACGCTTACCTGGCCGGATATTTGGGGTTCGTGCTGGCTCAGGCGGAGGATCTAACGGTGCGGGAAAACAAAGTTTTCCTGAAAACCGTGGAAGGACTCCAGCAAGTGGACGTCATTTTCCGTCGTGTGGACGATTGGTTCATGGACCCGCTGGAACTGAAAGGGGATTCCCTTTTGGGCGTTCCCGGAATACTAGGCGCCGTGCGTGCGGGGACCGTGCTCGTCGCCAATCCTGTCGGTTCCGGTTTTCTGGAAAATCGCGCCCTCCATGCGTACCTTTCCACGCTTTGCAAATTTTATCTGGGAGAGGAACTGATCATTCCGAACGTTCCCACTCATTGGATGGGAGATCCTGCCGCGCTGGAAGAGGTATTTAGCGAACCGGAAAAATTCGTTCTCAAGCCGGCAGTCCGGAATCCTTTCGAGCCCTCCGTTTTTCTTTCCCTTCTTTCCAAGTCCGAGAGAGAAGAGTGGAAGAAGAAATTGCTCGCGAGACCAGAGCGTTACGTCGCGCAGGAAATATTGAGCGGTTCTACCTGTCCCGTTTTTTCCGCCTCGGGAGAGCCGATCTTGGGGAAGGCAGTGTTCCGTACTTTCACCTGCCTTTCCGAAAACGGGTATACCACCATGCCGGGCGGATTGGTTCGGGTCGCTCCGAAGCACGACGAACTGATCGTTACGAACCAAAGAGGTGCGGTTTCCAAGGATCTTTGGATCCTCTCTTCGGAAGAGAAAAAGGACGTAAGTCTTCTCCCCGGACAAGTGGAGCATATTCCCTTACGACGAAAAGGCGGGGGAGTTCCGAGTCGGGTTGCAGACAATATGTTCTGGATGGGACGTTATGCGGAACGGGCCGAAAATACGGCACGTCTCGTCCGAGAATGTCTGAACAAATTGCTGGAATCCGAGGAATCTTACGAGCGGGATCAATCCTCCGTGCTCCTCGGAATCATATCCCGGGTGTCCCATAATAACGGAGGGTTCGGCGAATTTTCCTCGAGGGAATCCTTGGAATTCGTGCGGGATAAAATCTACGAAACGGTCGCTTCCCAGTATTCCTCCGGAAGCATACGGCACGATTTGGATTTCTTCATCCGCACCACTAAGGCCGTTCGGGATCGGATTTCCGACGATACCAGACATTTGATCTCTCAGATCGAAAGCGAATCCCCTCGGAATAATTCCTACGGGGAAATACTGGAATATCTGCAAAAACTGATCCATCTGCTCGCTTCTTTGTCCGGACTCTCTTCCGAGAATATGAGCCGAGAGACGGGATATTATTTTCTGGATTTAGGAAAACGTTTGGAAAGATCCCAATTCCTTTCCAGAATCATGCTTTCTTTGGTGGATCTGACCACTCTTTACAATAAGGGAGTGTTCGAAAGTCTTCTGAACGTGAACGATATCCGCATCACATACAGGAGAAGATACAAGTACAGGATCGACGCGCAATCCGTGGTCGATATTCTTCTTTTCGACGATACGAATCCTCGTTCTTTCGCATACCAAGTCTCCAGAATCCGGGAGAACGCATTGATGTTGCCGAGCTCCGGCGGGGAAAACCCGGACGAGGTCCGGATTTTCTACGAACTCGTTGCCCGATTCAAAGAGGAGGACGCGAAACGGCTATTCGAATACGCGGATCCGGCGGGAGGTCTGCGGCGTTGGAGCGGGGATATATTGGAACTTTTGAAAGCGACTTCCGATTCTCTGGCCAAAAAATACTTCCGATATGTGGAAAATCAATTTCGCTTGGGAGGTCCGTATGGCTGAGTATTCGGTGAGGCACCTGACTCATTATACCTACGAAAAACCGGTCTCCCATTGTCTGAATTTGGCGCACCTATGTCCCGATTCCGACGATAGGCAGACTTGCCGCGAACTTAGGATCACTGTAGAGCCCAAGCCTAAGTTGACGGAGTTTCGGAGGGACTACTTCGGAAATACGGTGTATTCCTTTTCCGTAGAGGATCCTCACACCGTATTGTCCGTTCTCGCGGAGGCCAAGGTTCGTACGTCTTCGCCCGTCCAGGATTTCGGAAATTCTCCCACCGGATACGAGGTTCTGGACCGGCTCCGGAAACCCTCCTCGAATTCCGATCTTGAAGCGGTGGAATTTCTGGGGGATTCCCCTTTCGTTTCCCGCGCGGAAGTATATTCTGAATTCTTAAAGCGTCTTATTCCTATGGACAGGCCGTTTTTGGAGTCCTGCCTGGAATATGTGAGGCGTTTCCGCGAGGAGTTCAAATTCAAGGCGGGGAGCACGACTATCTATACTCCGCTGGAGGAAGTGCTGGAAAGTAGAGAAGGGGTTTGCCAGGATTTTACCCATTTGTCCTTGGCGGCTTTTCGCTCGATGGGATTCCCCTGTCGCTACGTATCGGGATACATAGAAACGTATCCCCCGCCCGGTAAGCCTAAATTGCGGGGAAGCGACGCGACTCACGCTTGGATCTCCGTTTACTGCCCGGGGTTCGGATGGCAGGATTTCGATCCTACGAACGGCAAAGGGATCACGGAGGAATACATTCATACTTCGATCGGAAGGGATTTTTCCGACGTTTCCCCTTTACGAGGCATTTTATTCGGAGGGGGAAAACACAAATTGAAGGTGGAAGTGGACGTCATTCCGTTAAACGAAGACTCCGAATCGCTTTCGAAGGATCGCTGAGGGAAAGGATCCGAATCGACTCCAGAAAAAAAGAAACCCTCCTTTTTAAGGGGAGGGGAATGAATGGGTTCAGGTACTTTGACTGCGTTTAGTGTTAGGCGGGGGCGAGGTCTCCGGACACGAATCTCTGCCAGGTTTTTAACGCGACTTTGAAATCCTGTTTTGCGTCCTTTACCGCTTTTTTGTCTACTTCGAGTTCTTCGGCTTTCAGGGCTAGAAGTTTCTCCTGCCTTTCTTGGACCAATTGTCTGAGAGAGACCAACCTTTCCTCGAAGCCCTGGTTTAGGGTCCTGGCTTGGGTCTCGAGCTTCTTGCGCAGACGTTTTTCGTCCATGATCATTTTTTTTCTGAGAATCTGCTCTTCAGGAATCATCTTCAGATCTTTTGCCAATCCGAAAACGTGGAATATGTCGATCATCCACTTGGTCGGATCGTAATCGTGCCATCTGATTCCGTTGCGATAATCGGCCTGAAACTCGTGGTGGTAGTTATGATATCCTTCACCAAATGTGAATAAGGCGATGAACCAATTGTCCTTAGCGGTATGCTTGTCCGAATAAGGTTGCGCACCTTTATAATGTGCCAAGGAATTGATGAAGAACGTAAAATGATGGTTTACGGCGATTCTTAGGCTCCCTGCGACCAAAAGACCACCCAACCAATCTCCCCAAAGACCGCAGACGAGCATCGGAAAGAGGAAGCCCATGAAAATAGCCACCGGGTAGTAATAGTCGTGTTGGAATTTCACCAATTTATCTTCCCATAGATCGTTCACATTGGTGGGTTCGCGGTAACTTCTGTCTTTGAAGAGCCAGAAAATGTGCGCGTGCCAGAAACCTTTCGTAATGGAATACGGATCCTCATCCTTGTCCACATATCTGTGATGGATTCTATGATCTGAACTCCATTCGATCACGGATTGTTGGAAGGCTGCCGCGCCGAATAAAAGATAAAAAAGTCGGACAGGCAGAGCGGCTTTGTATGCCCTATGCGAGAAAAGACGGTGATATCCTGCGGTAATGGATAGACCGGTCGCTCCGACCATAAAAAAGAAGGTCATCCAAGTATAAGTGGGAATTCCTCGGGTAAGTATTAGAGCAGCCGTTCCGACAATACCCACGATCGGGGTAAGAATCAGAAAGATGCTCGTTTTCCATGCAATTTTTTTCGTTTGTTCCATATCAGTTAATCCTGTTCTGGTTTGTCTGATATGAGCCTAAAGTGTCCGTTAGGTTGCGGAAAAAGGACGATTTTTTCGTATTTTTTTCCGGCCAAGAAAAAGCGGTTTTTGCTTTTCCGGGGCTTTCGATCATGGAAAAGAAATCTTGAGACGTCTCGGAGGATCCAAAATTGAGAGAGGAATTATTTCGACTCCTACAAAATCACGCTTATAGATTCAGGGAAGAGCCTTTTACGCTGGCTAGCGGCAGAAAGTCGAGGCATTACTTCAATTGTAAGGAAATCACGCTTCACCCGGAACGGTTGGAGCTGCTCTGTAAGTATTTAGTGGAGAAACATATCCCCGATTCCGGTCTCTCCGGAAAGGAATCCTACGGCGGGCTGACCATGGGGGCCGATCCGATTTGCTACGGAATTTCTTTGGAATTCCGCCATCAGGGAAGGAACGTTTTTCCTCTGATCGTGAGAAAACAAGCCAAGGACCACGGAACGAAAAATCTGGTGGAAGGCGCGGTGAATGCCGTCAAAACCTGCGTCGTCGTGGACGACGTGGTAACTACGGGAGCTTCCACTTTGCAAGTGGTCAAAAGTTTGCGGGACGCGGGCCTGGAAGTTACGGCTTGCATCTGTATTGTGGACAGGGAAGAGGGCGGGAGAGACGCGATCGAAGCGGAAGGAATCCGGGTTTTTCCGATTTTTAAAAAATCCGAATTCGGTCATGTGGAGTAAGCCATGGCGAATTATTCCTACGACGTCCCCGTTTTTAAGAAAAAACTGATCCAACGTACTTCCATGGTAGTGCTCGTCTTCGGGTTGTTCCTTGCCGTAAATTTTCGTCAGGTTGCGTCCGAGAGTAAGGAATCCTTTCTCACTATGTTTCTGGTGTTGGGAGGACTTTTGGTATTTCTCTTAGCAAAAAACTATTCCCGCCAGTTAAAAACCTTGGAAGGTTCCAAGGTGGAATTGAGCGGAAACAGCCTGAAGCAATGGAATGCACAAGGGCAATGCATGGAACTAGATCTTAAAGAAGTGAACGGAATCGAAAAGGATCGATTTCGAGGTTACGATCGCGTTCTCCTCGTCTTGAAGCAAGGGACGTACGTTCCGATTCTAAATCTGACGGACATGAACGAATTTTTAGCGGAGTTGGAAAAGAAAACGGGAATGAAAGCGACCGTGTTCGAAGAGGATTCCAGGATCCTGACCTGGAAGACACCTTTCGCATTTTTACCGACTTTCGGTATCATACTGGCTTATTTCCTAGGTCCGTGGGGTTTTAAGCAGGATCTGATTTATATCGTGATGACCGCGAATTTGCTTCTTTTCCTGCTCTATTTGCCTAAGGACAGAATGAATACTGGCGGATCCGCGAGAAGAAGGTACGTATTTATCTTGGCGATTTTGTTGGTCGTTCTGACGGTCCGATATTTCGGTCTGATCTAAAGGGAACCGATGGATCCGGAATTCGTGATCCCTTTTAAGAGATTCATTTTTTTTTGGGCGAGTCTCCGCAGATCCACCATCTCCGCCGTGAAGTTCGACAAGTGAGGGTCTAGGTGGGTTCTCCCTTCCATTTCCTGAAGGGCATCCCGGACGAATTTCAGGTCCTCGTACTCCGAAATCTTTCCCGTTTGCACGAGTTTCCGAACCGTATCGAACTCGTATTTGCGTAGATGGATCCGGATCAGAAACTCCGCGGAAAACTTGGAAGTAAGTCTGGACCAAGGGCTCTTCGGATTGACCAGCGCTTCGTCGGCTTCGATCTTATCTACGGCTCTTTTCGTACCGTACTTTGCGGAAGCTGCGGAGGAAGGTCCGATCTCGAATTCCGGAATATCCCTTGCGATGACGGTCGGAGTTCCGGAATTCTCCAATAAGGAGGATAGGTTGTTTCTTTTCCGATTTTCTTCGTAATCGTTCGGATTCGCAGTCAATACTCTTTGGTACTCTTCCAACATCACGGCTACGTTGACGTACCGTCCTAGAACGGTATTGTTGTGCTCTTTGATTTTAGGAAACAGTTCCCGCGTGATTTGGAAAGGGGACTTCCGTTTGTAATAGGTGGCTTCGTAGGCCTTTTCCAGTTTCTTTTCCGCATAGGCCTTGAGATCGTTTACGATTTTTGAATCCGCATAGATATAGGCGTCGACTCCCATATCCTGGTTCCTAGAGTCCTTATGGGGATCCGGGGTCACCACTTTGATGATGAAGATGTATTTGGATTCGCGCAGCATTTCCAGAGTTTCCCGGATTTTCATCGCGTCTCTGGACATAATGCTCATCATATCCTTTAAAAACATGTCCGAATAGGGAATGCGGTCGTCTTCTTGAAGGTTGATCTTTTTGATTTCCTCGAGTATTTCCAGTGCGGTTTCAAGAGGGGTAGCCATCGATTTCTCAGCTTAATCCCGTCTGTTTTTCGATCAAGAGAGATTTCTGCCTTTTTTCACACCGATGTTCGGAAACAAGATCTCCTTGGCGATTCACTCCGGACTCAGTTTGAAATGCAGGCGTCTTAAAAGGAGTAAAGGGTAAAAAGAAGCGAGCCATCCCAAAAGAGGGGCCAGGCAGAAGATGAGGGCCGGCATCCAGAAGTGAAACGTAAACGTGAGGGTCCAACCAAAAGCGTTACGATTGATCACATACAGAATGATCGGAGAGATCATTAAGGAGACGAGAATTCCGGATAATACTCCGAATACGGTCAGGAAGATCGCTTCCGATCTCAGTATGGAAGCGAGTTGAGCGGAGGAGGCCCCTAGATATTTCAGCAAACCGAGAATTCTCTGTTTGTCGTACAGGTTCTGTACCAGAGAGGACAATAGCGAAATAAGAGTGATGAGGAGCGCGGTCACTTTTAAAGAATCCAAAACACGGAATACTTTGTTTACTTCGTAAAGGTACAAAGAACGCAATTGCTTGGAATCCAAAAGCGCAAGGTCCGAATATCTAGGATCCGATGAGAAGAGTTTCCGTAAGGACTCGGTCGCGATTTCCAGGCCTTTCTCCGATCTATATTCGCTTTTAAGAAACAATTTGATGGAATTTAGAGATCGTACTCCGAATAATTTTTCATAGGAGTCTATGTCCATCATCACCGTGCCGCGTTCGGAAAAGAAGTGCTCCTTGATGCCCTTGACGACGAATTTCTTGGGACCCTGGGGAGTTCCGGAAACGAGAGCATCTCCTATCTTCAATCCGTGAAGATAGGCCATATTGGAGGAAATCAGGACGTCGGTTTCTCCCTTTACGGATTTTTCGGGTCTCTCTCCGGTATTCGCGTACGCCTTGAAGTCGTAGGCGTGGACCGTAAATACTCCTTGGTCCGTTTCGAATCTCGTGTTCACCAGAAAGCCGTCAAGATAGGAGGTGATCCTTAGATCCGCTATTTTCGGGAGCAGATCTTTGGGGACGCCTCCGTGGATCCCCGAATGAAAATAACGATTGTTGATAATCGTGATATCCGACGGATATTCGGAGTCCACCCAATCGTTCAAGGATCGTTTGTAACTGTCGGTAAGGACGGTAAGGCATAATACCAGAGATACGGAGAGCATTACGGTCGCAGATGTGAGGGTATTCCTCCCCGGGTTTTCCTTCAATTCTTCCAGGCCGATTTTCAGAAACGGAAAGACCCTGTCTCCTTTTTCGAGCATCAGAACCGACTTGGAGGTGATCACTTTGATCCCGTACGGAAACATGAGGGTGATCCCTATCACGATCCCTCCTATGCCGAGCAATCCCGGTACCGGAAGTTTCCAGGGGGAAGGGAGATTAGAAATTCCGAATGAAATCAGAAATAGAACCGTTCCTGCGATCGCGAATTTTTTTCGGTTAAACGAATTTCCGTTTCTCTCGGATTCGCGTAGGATCGAAAGGGGAGGTACACTTCCCGCACGAAGAGAAGGAAGGAGCGCTGAAAAAACGGAACCTAGAATTCCTAGGGTTAAGGCGGTAGCGTAATCCTTCCAAGAAATGCTTTCGTACGTGGAGAGAAATTCCCGGTCCACTAAGGTGGATTCCGGCCGAAAAAAATCCAATCCTGCGAAGAAGGTTCCGAGCGCTAGTCCCAAAAAGCTTCCGACGATTCCCAATATCAGAGATTGGCTCAGGAAGAGAAGGACCGCTTTGCGGTGGTCCAATCCTAGGGTCCTGAGAATTCCCAACTCCTTCTCCCTACTCAGGTAGAGGCCCGACATGGTATTCGAAACCATGAAGAATGCGATCAGAAGGGAGATGAAAGAGATCACTAATAGATTCAATTGGAAGGAGCGCAGCGCGTTTTCGGATTTCTCCCGAATTTCCCGGGAGGTTTCCACCTGGTACTTACCGCCTAGGTTCCTGGTCAGGACATTCTTCAGAGATTCCACTTCGTTTTCCTGACAGCGCAAAAGCAGGTAATCGGGTCCTTTGTCGGATTCGATCCAAGAAGAAGCGAGTGAGAAGTCCTCAAAGACAAGATATCCTCCGTCGGATCGGATAGGTACGTATTCCTTGATTTCCCGGTTTTTTCCGTCGATGGAGAGCTGGAAGGGTTTTCCTCGGTATCGATTCCAAACCGCTTGGGATACGAACGTGGTATCCGAGGGAGAGCGATCTTTCCCCATGTCTTTCGTAGCGAGATCGCCGGGAACTTCCTTTAACAGATCCATCGCCAAATAGACGATTCTAAGATTGCCCGAAGCGATCGCCTCTCTTTGGGTGCGGGGAAGAATCTTCGTAATCTTCCGGAGTTCCGAGTCGGAAAAGATTTTGGAAAGGGTATCCCAGGGGATCCGCTCCCCCGCTTGGGAAGGCCCCAGTTTCAGTTTGTATTCTCCTTTAAAATAACCTAATGCAAAATCCACCAAAGAGTTTTCCGCTTTAAGTGCGTTGGCGGAGGTGGAGAGAAACAATCCCACTCCCAGAGAAATTCCCAGTAAGGCAAAGATCACTCTCGGAACATGGGTCCGGAAATATTCGAATAAAAACAGTAGGTATAGATTCACCGTACTTTTTCTCCCTCCCGGAAGATTCTTCCGTCCCTCATCTTCAGTTTGATTTTACCCTTCGCTCCGATTTCTCGGTCGTGGGTCACTACGATGAGGGAGAATTTTTCCTTTTCCTGCAATTCCAGCAAGAGATCCAATACTTTGCCGGCGTGTACGGTGTCCAAATTTCCGGTAGGTTCGTCGGCGAGTACGATCCTAGGCTTTTTACACAAAGCTCTCGCAATGGCAACTCTCTGCTGTTCTCCGCCGGAAAGTTCGTCCGGTTTATGAGTCTTTCGCTCCGCTAGGCCCACTTTCAACAGGGATTCTTCCGCGATTTCGCGCGCCCGTTTTCTCCCCATGCCGGCTATGTACAAAGGCATGGCGACGTTTTCTACTGCGTTCAGATAGGGAAGTAAATGAAAGAATTGGAATATGATTCCGGTGTCCGACCGTCTGTATTCGGTCAGTTCCGATTCGGAGAGGGAAGTCAATTCCTTCCCGTTTACCCATACTTCTCCGGAATCCGCCGTATCAATTCCGGAGAGAATATTCAAAAAAGTTGATTTTCCTGAACCGGAAGGACCCATAAGGGTTATGAAGGAATTCGGAAGTTCCACTTCGATTCCATTCAGGACAGGGGTGATCAGCTTTCCGGTTTTGTATTCTTTTCGAAGATTTCGGACCAAGATCCGATCGGACGATTCGGGCATGCAGCTATTTTCTTCCCCGGCGTTCGAATGCAAGGAAAAGAAAGGGATCTGCGATCTTCGGTTTGATGTCTAACGAATGAACCGAGGTTTGTAGGGAGAACCTACTTTATAATCCTCGCAAAATCGATTCCCTGATAATAGTGCCGAAGGATCTCCGTGTACGTATAGTTCTGCTTCGCCATTCCGAAACTTCCCCATTGGCTTAGGCCTACTCCGTGTCCGGAACCCATTCCCTTGATCAGGAACCCTTCGTGATCCCGTTTGATTCCGAACCGTAAGGATTTGACCGAGGCGCCTAGAAGGCTGCGGAATTCTTTCCCTTTGATTTTACTCGTTCCTCTCGAGCCTACTACCTCGATCAGATCCACTCTACCTGATGCGGTTCTGGAAAGTACTTGGACGGATTGGATCTGACCGACTCCTAGGGAAGACAACGCTTGGTCCATCGTGTTGTGGCTCAGTACATCCTTCCACATGAAATTGTCTCCCGCATCGTCAAAGCGTGAAGACACGGATTCCAAATACGGAATTTTTTTCCCACCCCATACCTGATCGGGGGTTTCGGTTCTTCCTCCGCTATTGGAATGGAAGAATGTGTGGATCGGGTCTTCTTCATAAACGGCCAGAACTCCTTCGGTTTCCCGTACTGCCTTTGTGGTCTTCGGGTTTTCCTTATCCAGACCCGCGTAGGCTTGGGAACTGACGGTGGCTTCGACGTCGTACGGAGAATCCTTTTTATTCAACATTTCCCGCACAGCGTAGGTTCTGGAGCAGATCGCTTGTGCTTTGAGTGCTTCCGTCGGCCAGGTAGCGGGGACTTCGGAAGGAACGACCGCATACAAATATTCTTCCAACGGAACTTGGTTTAGGATCAGAACGGATCCGGAACGATCGGGCTGGAGTAGGATTTCTCCCCGATACCGTTTTCCTTTGTATTCCAATCCGGGATGTTCCGAAACGAAACGGATCGGAGCCTTGACTTTGCGCGCGTCCAAAGAGATGATATCGTAGGCGCGTTTGATCAATAGGTTGTTTACGTCGTAGACGGAAATGGTTCCTTCCGCCTTTAGGAGCAGGTCCGATTCCGCTTTTCCCAAAAAGACCCGGATTGTTTCGACGGATCTCATTTGGTGGGGTGGATTCCAGGGTTTGATGACGACGGTATTGCAACCGATCGCGGCAAGGAATGCTAGGATAGAAAATAAAATGCGGAATTTCATCTTTAGGAACCCCAAAAAACGTCTTTGGGTACAGTATCGAAGGATTTTTCCGATTCCTTCAGCGATTTTTAGGGACGAGTAAGGAGACCGCTTCCAAGTGGGGGGTCTGGGGAAACGGGTCGCAGAGGAGGCAGTCCGAAACTTCGTAGGAATCGGAAAGGATACGGAGATCGTTCAGCATCTTTTCCGGATTACAGGAAACGTAAAAGAGTTGTTTTACCGGGTTCCGATTCAGAAAAGAGCAGAGTTCGGGGGACAATCCGCTTCTGGGAGGGTCCGCGATCACTACGGATTCGGACCAAGGGAGGGAAGCGGCTTGCATCCTTTCCAGTCCCTTTTTATGGAACAGATCGAAGGCGAGTAATTCCGCATTTTTGTCCGGGAATTCCTTTGCGATCGTTTCCGAACCCGAGGAAACCGAGGAAGGTACCACGTCCACCCCCAAGATGTTTTTAAAACGTTCCCCGAATAGAACGGAAAAGAATCCGCTGCCGCAGAATAGGTCGACTAGGAAATCCGAATCGATGATTCTGGGTCGGATGAATTCCAGGATATTCAGGAATTCCTTCGGGTTCGGTTGGAAAAATCCGTCGAAAGGGATTTTAAACGTTCTTCCTAAAATCCTTTCCTCGAGGAAATCCCTTCCTTTGACTACGAGGCTTTCTCCCGAAGCCGATACTTCCCCTTTTTTACGATTGAAACAAAACACGACATTTTCGGCTTCCGATATCCGACCTGCGGATCGCATTACTTCGCTTAATGATTCACTTTTTCGGAAATCCTCGGTGAACGTGAATATCGTCATGGAGTCTTCCGTAAAAGTCGATTTTCGCAAAGTGACGTATTTTAAAAAACCGGTTTCCTTTTTTCGATCGTACTCTATCTCAGGAAATTCGTCTAACAGGAGTTTGACGCGATGTAGTTCCGCGTTTGCCCATTCCGATTGGATCGGACATTCGTTCAGGGGGATGATTCTTCTGAAATTCCCCGCCATCCTTAAGCCTACGACTTTTCGGGGAAATACGGCAAAGTCCATTCGGTTTCTATAATGGTATTCCCGCTCTGCCGGACGCACAGAGAATTTGCGGATTCCCGAGTCTTCCAATCCTCCGAGTATCGGTTCCGATTTCAGCGCAAATTGTCTCTCGTATTCCAAATGTTGGCCCGAGCAGCCGCCGCATGATCCGAAATGCGGACAACGAGGAGCGGATGTCCGATTCTCCAGAAAATCCGCTTCCCACTTATAAAAAATCTTACGTTTTCCGAATTTATAAACCGTGTAAACGTCTCCCGGTAGGGAATAGGGAATTTCTATGGATTTGTTTCCGAGTTTCGTTTTTCCCCGTAGGTTCGCACCGATGGATTCGATCTTAACGACACCTGCAGGTTCCGGATTCGGCGAGGGGGCGCTATTCCGAAAGGGATCGGAACTCATCTGACCTCTATATTATCCAAGCCTTGGTTCGCGAAAATCTCCTCGTACTTGGCTATAAACGGGGCTTCCTTTTCTATTCTTTCCTCGATCGCCATTCCGGCGATTCCGTCCTCTCCGTATTCCAAAGCGAAATCCCTTCTTGCCATTCTGTGTATCAACTCATCCCAGAAGAGTTCGTTGTCATAATCCGAGATGATGTCGAAGATATCGGTCTGGTCCTCGAATTTTCTCGTCGGGTAATACACATTGTCCGCAGCGTCGTAATCCACGAAATCCTGCTTTCCAAAATCCGTAGCAAAGGAGAGAATGTATTGCTCGAGCTCCGAGTATGCAGGCGTTTCTTCTCCGCCTTCGTTGAAGGCGTTTATCATCCAGCTCGAAATGGCGACGGACTTAAGCAATGTTTCGTACTGCTCCGGAGTAAATTCAATTTTCATCGGAAAATCCTTGGTATGAGGGACAGTTTTAGGCAAGTACGGCTTGGGGCTACCAGATTTTTGAAGAATTTAAACCCGTTTCTTTTTCCTTGTCTTTTCTTATTCGCGTTTTGTTCCTGTGCGAGCACGTCGAAATTCGAAAAATTGGAAGAGCCTTCCTCCGGAAAATCTCTTTTGTACGTGCTCCGACCTGCGCAGACCGCCTTGTCCCTCTGGTCCTTTCCCGTCGAATTGTTTCGTTACGAAGGTCCGTTCCAGAATGGAAAACGAAGTTCCATCGCGAAACTTTCCCTGGACTCCGCCGATTTTTTTTCGATGGAACTTCGGCCGGGATTTTATTCCCTAGTTTGCCGCGATATGGATAAGATCTTTTATGCAAAGGAGGGCGGAAGAATCTTTCTACTCATCCAGTTGTTCCATCGAGGGACCTTTGCCGTGCCCGGGATTTTTATTAAGAATGCGGAAACCGAAGAGTCGGTTCAATTTTTGTTGGAAGGCGCTAGGATGAACCGGACAAATCCGGTCGGAGAATAGCGGGACTCAAGGAAGGAGCAAAAAAAGACCCTTTCCGAAAAAGAAAGGGTCTTTTTTCTTTCGATCAAATACCGCAGCTCGAAACGAGACGTGCGTCTGAGGAAACTTCGCTTCTCATTTTATCTAGAAACGAATCCGGAGTGTTTTCCTGGAATAATGTCGCGAATTTTTCCTTACCTACACGGCCGAAGGCGGTCGAGTCTTTGCATCCCATGAGAGAAGCAAGAGCTCCAACCCTTTCCCCGTTTCCGCGCGCGAACTCATGTTCCAGCAGGCGATAATTTACGTGAACGAATATTTGCTGTTGTCTTTGTTTTTCGGAAATTCCTGCAGTTTTGCAATTCAACGTTCCGGTGGAGATCCCGAACACCTGATTTCCGGAAAAAAGGACATTAACGGTAGCGGCGATGACTTGGTGGACTTTTTTGTTTTCAGCGATGACAACGGCTCCTAATCCGCAGCCTGCAGCGCCGTAACCGTCTCTTGCGGAAAGGATCGTCGGAAGTCCCGCCATGGCGACCAATAAAAATGCAATGAATATCTTCTTCATATTTTAATTTCCTTAAATTCCGCAGCTCCGAGCCAAAAGCTCGTCATCTTTGATTTCGTTTTTCACCGCGGCTAGTAGGGAAGAGGGGGTAGTCTCTTTACCGAATAACCGGGAGTAGTTGGACTTGGTCAGCGCTCCGAACTGTGGGATCGTTTCGGTAGGGCATCCCAAAAGATGGGATAGGGTACTCAATCTTTCCCCCTTTCCTGCAGACATTTCTGATTCGAGGAATTCGAAATTCTGAGCTATGAAGATCTCCTGCGCTTTCTCGTTTTTAACGAGCCCGTCTGTCGTACAGTTCAGCGAACCTGTGGAAATTCCGAACGTCTGATTCCCCGAGAGAGCATGATTGGTCGTTGCGGCAAGTACCTGTACTATCGCGGTATTTTTTTCAAAAATCACCGAACCCAAACCGCATCCGGCGGCGCCGTATTCGGCGGACAAATGATTTGCTCCAGTCAGAAGTAATAAATAAGCGCCTAATCCGATCGAAATAAGCCTTTTATTCATATACGATCCTTCTCCTTTTTTAAAGAGGATCATCTGATTCCTTAAAAGAAGTGTGTCAACAAGAATAACCTTTCCAATATAGCTTATTTTTGTGCAATAAGACGGAATCGGAAGCAAATTAGAATTTCGGAAACAAACGGGTATGAATCGGACTCCTGTAAAGGTGACTTGAAGAGATCGGAAAAAATATTCATTATTGCGTTTTCGTAAATAAGATAAGTCTCAATTCTCTGACAAAAAGAAAAAGAATGAAAAATCCTAGTGTGGTTCTGTCCAACCTGCGCGATCAGGTAGGAAGCGACATCGAACTTAAAAATTCCTGCAAAATCTGAAAATCGTGTTTGCATAGGAATTCCTTCGAAAATACCCTGGGGGCCGATGATCCCTAGGGTATTTTTTTTGTGACGAAAGTCAAATTCCTCGGATTCTTCCCGCTTTTATTCCCAATCTTATTTTTCTTTTGGATGAATCTCTCGGCGGATTCGGAAACTTCCCCCGCCAAACCTACGCTAGCGCCAGACCCCGAAGAAACGGAGAAGAGCGAAGAGAACGCGCCCTCTCAAACGCACAGCCCCGAGGAGGAATTGAAGAGGAACTATTTTTACGGAACCTTCGAACCCGAAACTCCGGAACAAAAGAACTATCTCAACGAGCTTTTGCATGGGATGGAAAATGAAAAATTGTATCTGGATCCGCATTGGTTCAGGATGCAAAGATACAAAAAGGGATTTTTCGGAGGTGTGGAGAGCGAGGCGGACAGTCTTTTGTATTTTCTTTCCCCCGACGGAAAATCGGATCCGAAGGCGGAAATGAAGGCGACGCTTCGCGCCTTTTTCGGTCCGGAGTCGGATCGGACGGAGTTGATGCATCCCCAATGTACATATCCGGAGAGGTATTTTTGGTTGAAGGAAAAACTCCATTTCGATCAAAAGTTGTTAAAAGAAATCGAATGTACCCGTTTTACAACTTGGAGGGATTCTTTGGATCCCAAAAGCGTTACCGTCGTTTTTTCCTCCTACTATATGCAGTCTCCCGCTTCGGTCTTAGGGCATACGCTTTTTAAGATCGACTCCGCAAAAAACGCGGATTCGGAATTACTCGACTACGGAGTGAATTACGCGGCGAATACGGACGACCAAAACCCTTTTACGTACACGATCCGCGGATTGACCGGCGGGTATCCCGGCACTTTCGCGATCTTCCCTTATTACTTAAAGGTAAACGAATACAACGACATGGAAAGCCGCGATCTCTGGGAATACAGGTTGTCTTTGAACAAGGAGGAAAGGGACAGATTCCTGAGACACCTTTGGGAAATGGGTCGGAACTATTTCGACTATTTTTTCTTCACTCAGAATTGTTCCTTCCATATGTTGGGACTGTTGGACGTGGCCAAACCCGATTTGGACCTGACCCAGAAGGCGAATTGGATCGTTTCCCCTCCCGACACGGTGAAAATCTATCTTTCCGTTCCCGGATTGGTCGTCGAACGGAAATACAGACCTTCCTTATATTCGAAAATAAAACAAAAACTGATCTCGATGACCGCCGAGGAACAGGAACTCTATTGGTCTCTTTTGGATGCTCCGGAAGTCCGGGACTTTTCCGGGCTTCCCGATCTGGAGATCCGTTCATCTCTCGTTCTGGACGCTCTTTTGGATTCCTATCGTTATCGGAAATCCAGGGATAAAAGTTCGGACACAGAGCAGATGAAATATAAGAAATATCTACTGCTTCGCAGCAAGACCCAGGACCAGGTGCAGATAGACGAGAGCATACAGGTGACTACTCCTCCCGAGGAATCTCATTCTTTGAGTAGGGTGGCTATGGGTTTCGGGGCATCCAATCTGGGCGCATTTACGGAACTGAAATATAGGGTCGCGTATCACGATTTTCTGAATACGGATAGGGGTCATGTTCCGAATTCCGAGGTTCAGTTTTTGAATTTGACCGTTCGGAAATACGAGGGAAGTATCGCGGAATTTACCTCTATGAACATTCTGCGTCTCATGTCGCTTTCCCCTTATAATCCGATTTCCAAACAATTCTCGTACGGTGTGGATTTGGGTACGGACACGGTGATGGTGGAAAAGGAAAAATTCCAGAAGAATTTGGATTGGAATCGATTCGGTTCCGTTCTTCCGTCCGACCCCGCGATCCAGTCGGCGAATCTAAATCTAACGCAACAAGGGGATCGAGAAGGCAGGCAGTACATTCGGAAGCAGGCAGGTAATCTGGAGGTTCTGTACGGATATTCCTTCCAGGATGAATTTTCCGGTAAAAAAGCTCCTTTTCTAATTTCCTTCTTGGGCGGTCTCAAGGCGCAGCCCGGAGCGTTTTTCGAAGGAGGAGTTCGATACGGGCCGGAAGCCGTGCTGAACGTATTAAAGGAATTCGGCGCTTGGAAATTCCAGTTGTACGGTTCCTACCAATATTTTAGGGGAAGCGGAAACGAAGATAACTATTCGGGGAATCTTAGGATCCGTTATTTATTCAATAAGGAAAACGAGTTACGGCTTGAGCTGAATTCGATGAGACATTATGACGAAGTTCTATTATCGTATAATCTACTTTTTTAAACGACTTCCTTGTTTCCTTCCGATCCTGATGTTCGGTTGCACAAGTCTCTATTATCATCCGACTAAGTTGGAATACTTTACTCCGGATAAATTCGGTTTCAAGGCCGAGAGTTCGTTTTTAAACGCGAAAGACGGAGTAAAACTACATCTCTGGAAGATCCATTCGCAGAACTCGGACGCTCCCAAATCGCCTAGAGGAATCATACTTCAGTTCCACGGAAACGGGGAAAATATGAGTACTCATTTCATTTCTCTGGTTTGGTTGGTCAATTACGGTTATGAATTGTACACGTACGATTATCGGGGGTACGGAGCCTCGGGAGGGAAACCAGATCCGGAAAGTCTGTACGAGGATAGTCTGCTGGTCTTGGAACAAGTGCATTCCTATGCCCGTTCCATAGATAGGAAATTGATCGTATACGGACAGAGCTTGGGTGGAGCGGTGGCCCTGCGCGCAGTTCCGGATATGAAGACGAAAGATCACTTAAGTTTGGTAGTGGCGGACGGTACCTTTTCTTCGTACCGGGATGTGGCGGTTCAGACCGGGAACAAGATATTGTTCCCGCCGATGGGTTATCTACTCGGACCTTTCTTCAGCGATACGATGAGTCCCAAGAATTTCATCTCTAAGATTTCTCCGATTCCCCTTTTGGTCGTCCACGGGACGGAGGACCCTGTGGTCCCGTTTTCCAACGGAAAAGAGGTGTTTCGTCTGGCGGCGGAACCGAAATTGTTTTGGGAAATACGAGGCGGCGGTCACGTGGACTGGATGCAATTGGGAAGGAGCGAAGGTGCGAAGAATTTCGTTAAATTACTGAATCAATTCCTTTCCCCTCCGGAATAGAATTTCGCGGTTTCTTTGAACAATTTTTCGTTTTCCAACAACGCTTCCAAGGCGGTAGCCTGATCCACCTCTTTCAGAAAATATTCCGGCCCCGAGAGTTCGTTCTTATTGAAGATCAGAAATTCCAAAAATACGATTCTATCCTTTTTCAACAGTAGGATTTTTTCCGCAGAAGGATCCGAGCGAAGGGAGATTTTATAAAAGCCCTCCGGAAAATTCCCCGCCCAAAAGGTGCCGTTCGATAGGGAAACGGATGCGACCTTTTCGGGTTCCTTCTCCTCCTTGAAATGGCGGCGGTACTTGTAGACGTCCAAATCGTAATCCCATATGGCCATGGACGTTCCTACGGGTCTGATCAGATAGAGAATCGTAGAGGAAGGAGGTGGAATCTCCAAAGAGGAAAATCTCTCCCGTGCGGTGCAACCCAAAACGGAAAAGAGAAAAAGGAGGCGGAAGGCAAAAGCGAAGCCCGAGTTTAAAAAAGCAGAAATTCCGAAACGATTCCCCAATTATCGATCCCCCTTCGGGAGAAGGATTCTAGTCAGTTCCGAATTATACAATCCTAATATGTATTTTTCTTCCGTCCTTTCCGCCAGTCCGTAGGCGAACACTTCGAACAGAAATGCAGCTCCGAATCCGTAGCTTCCGTCGGAAATGTCGTCGCAGGCCTTCAGGCCGGCCGGTTTCGTTTCCGGAATCCGCAAGCTGAGATACGGAAAGTCTGACGGACAATCCACGTGGGAATACTTTTTGCCGTCTGCGTGCCTCGCTTCGTGGACCAGAACCAAGGCCTGTTCGATCTTGGAAAGCAGAAAGAATCCTTTTCCTAAGACGATCGCTTCTCCATTATAGTAAGCTAAATATGGATCGGTGCGACCGATTTTAAAAAATCGGATTCGATCTCCGAACCATGAATCCAGTTTTTGGCCCGAGAACGGAAAGCCGAACCTCTCTTCGAATCGGGAGGTTTTCCGATAGAAATCGCGATCGACTACGAGTTGTTTTGGTTCCAAGGACCGTATGAAGGCGCGTAAACTTTCGATCCGCGCCGATTCCGTCGGATCGGGAGCTCTGGGAATCCAACGCGAAAGAAAATCGCAAGGAAAAAGCGGAGAGGCGGATACAAGGATCAGAACGAGCAGACGGAGCATTGAAGAGGATTCCTTTAAGTCGAGCGAGATCCTTACTTTTCGGAGGACGCATTTTCCAGGTAGAGTTCGAAACTTCGATCCAAATAATACGGACCGGCAAATCTGGACAGATCCCTTTCCCGTTCCGCGGAACGGAGACTTAGGTAGCGTTCCCGCCAATTCTCGGCCGTCTCCGCACGAAGGGAGTTTTCTCGGTTTTTCCATTCCGACAAAGCGAAAACCAAAATTTCCCAATTGAACCTAGTTTGCTTCAACAAGGATTCCCATTCCTCAGGGCCGAGTTTCCTTTTCTTTAATATTATTTCTTCTAAAATATCGATGGCCAATTGGTCTATGACGGATCCGTTTTGCTGGTAGATCCTCCGGATCGGAATCAGATAATCCTTTTCCGGGATCCGATCGCTCTGCAACGCGAGGAGCAGGGAACGTCTAGCGGAAGCGCCGGATTCCACGTATTTTTTTTGGTCCAAATATTCCATGGAAAGAATATGATGGAAGATCGGGTTTTCCCGGAAGATAAGCGCTCTCTCGGTCAGACTTTTTTCCAGAGATCCTCGGTCTTTTCCTTTATTGGCCAAGATGCAGATCCTATGGAGATCTTCGTTTCGGGGAAAGAAAGGAAGGAACTTGCGGCAGCGGTCCGCCACTTCCGGATTCTTTTTTGCCGCTTGCAGGGTTCCGATCTCCTGCAGGACGGCTTTTTCATCGGAGCTATAAGCGTGCTTCGATTCCAACAAGCCCAATGCATTTTTGTAATATTCGAGATTACCGGTGCGTGAGGCCCAGAGCAGGGCTCGGTAACGGAGGTCCCTGTCTTCGGGACGTTTTGTCAGTAAGACGCGGGCAGTTTCCAGGGCTTTGTCGGGAATTCGGAGTTCGTCGTACAGGTCCGTCATCTCTCGCAACAACCCTTCTTGGTCCGGCTGCATCTGGAGGCTGATCCGGAAATTCCGCAACGCCTCTAAATTTTCGCCCTGGCCTCGGAAGGCTTTGCCGAGTACCCAGTAATATCTGAAGTCTCGAGGTTTTCCGGATTCATCGGCAATAGCTAGTTTTTCCATCGCCTGCTCGTACCTTCCTCTCTGGACCTCCTCGGCGGCTTGCTCCAGGAGTTCTTCCCAAGAAAAGGTTGAATTCAAGGCCAGGACGGATTTTATAGTGCAAATAACTAGAAAGAAACAAATGGAAAATGTGCGTCGCATTAGAGAGATCCGCCTTTTGACGGAATTTCTCTGTTCACTGCCGGGCGCGAAACTCCGCGAATCCGGCCTTCCGTGATCGAAAATATGCTCATTCCCATCTTTTTAAACCATCGGACATTTTGAAAAAAACAAGAGGTTTCTCTGAATGAATTCGGTAACGATTATTTTGTCTTTGGCTGTCCTGGCCATTTTGACCGCGGTTGTATATGCCTTGAAGGTCACCAGGATTACCATCGGAACCGAGGGCGGTAAAGACCAGGAATCCAAAAAACTGGTCGAAATCTCCTCCGCCATTTCCGAAGGCGCTATGGCCTTCCTGGTGCGGGAATACAAAACCATTTCCCTTTTTATCGGCTTTATGGCCCTGCTGATTTTCTTTCTTTTGGATAATCCGGAATCGGCTGATTTTAACGACGGATTGTTTACCGCGATCGCGTTCGTTTCCGGCGCATTGATTTCCTGCCTCTCCGGATTTATCGGGATGAAAATCGCTACGGCCGGAAACGTGCGGACCGCTCAAGCAGCCAAGACTTCCATGGCAAAAGCTTTTCGGGTCGCTTTCGATTCCGGAGCCGTCATGGGATTCGGCCTAGTCGGATTGGCCGTACTCGGGATGATCGGACTCTTTCTATTGTATACCGGACTCTTTCCGAACGTAAGCAAACTGTATCTGATGGAAGCTCTCGCAGGATTCGGTCTCGGCGGTTCTGCTGTGGCTCTTTTCGGTCGGGTAGGCGGCGGGATTTATACGAAGGCCGCTGACGTAGGTGCAGACCTTGTCGGAAAAGTGGAAAAAGGGATTCCGGAAGATGATCCTCGAAATCCGGCAACGATTGCGGATAACGTAGGGGATAACGTAGGGGATGTGGCCGGGATGGGAGCCGATCTTTTCGGATCCTGCGCGGAAGCGACCTGCGCGGCTTTAGTGATCGGAGCGACCGCTGCCGGTCTTTCCGGAAATGTCGATGCTCTTCTTTATCCTTTGCTGATTTCCGCATTCGGAATTCCAGCATCCCTTTTGACTTCGTTTATCGCCAGCGTTAAGGAAGGCGGAAACGTGGAAAAGGTTTTGAAGATCCAGCTTTGGGTTTCCACACTTTTGGTCGCGGCAGTCATGTATTTCGTCACCGACGCTTATATGGCGGACTCCTTCGAAATCGCGGGAAAAACGATCACCAAATGGAACGTATATATCTCCTTGATCGTAGGTCTTTTTTCGGGAATGTTCATCGGTCTGATCACCGAATACTATACTTCCCATTCGTATAAGCCGGTTCGCGAAGTTGTGGACGCGTCTAAAACAGGGGCGGCAACGAACATCATTTACGGATTGGCTCTAGGCTATCAAAGTTCCGTAGTGCCTGTGATCCTGTTGGTGGTCAGCATCGTGACCGCGAATCTTCTCGCGGGAATGTACGGAATCGCTATCGCAGCTCTCGGAATGATTTCGACCATCGCTATCGGTCTTACGATAGACGCTTACGGTCCCGTTTCGGATAACGCAGGCGGGATCGCAGAGATGGCGGAACTCGGAAAAGAGGTTCGGAATCGTACGGATACCCTAGACGCTGCGGGAAACACTACTGCCGCGATCGGAAAAGGCTTCGCTATCGGTTCTGCGGCTCTGACTTCTCTGGCCTTATTCGCGGCCTTTATCACCAGAACCGGCACGACGGGGTTGGATATCCTGAATGCGGAAGTATTCGGCGGGTTGATGTTCGGAGCTATGCTTCCGTTCGTATTCACAGCAATGACGATGAAGTCCGTCGGAAAAGCGGCCGTAGATATGGTCGAAGAGGTTAGAAAGCAGTTCCGCGAAATTCCGGGCATCATGGAAGGAAAAGCGAAACCGAATTACAAAAGATGCGTGGACATTTCCACTTCTGCCGCACTCCGGGAAATGATTCTCCCAGGACTTTTGGTTCTTTTGACCCCCATCGTAGTGGGATATCTTTTCGGAATTAAGTCTCTTGCGGGAGTGCTCGCCGGAGCCTTGGTCGCCGGGGTGGTGCTCGCGATTTCCTCCGCAAATTCCGGAGGAGGCTGGGACAATGCCAAGAAATATATCGAAAAAGCTGTCGGAGGAAAAGGTTCCGAGCAGCATAAAGCAGCGGTCGTGGGAGACACCGTGGGGGATCCCTTAAAGGATACTTCCGGTCCTTCGATCAACATTCTGATCAAATTGATGGCAATTACGAGTCTCGTGTTTGCGGAATTCTTTGTCCAGCAAGGTGGACTGTTGCTCCGGCTCTTCCATTGATCGAACGGATGATCCGATAAAAGGTCTCCCGAAAGGGAGTCAAAGGGGACCGGAAACGGTCCCTTTTTTTATTTCCACATCTTCCGGCACATAATTGGAAATTTATTGACTCACAAAGCGCGATGTAGAAGGATTTTATTTGAATCTCTTTTCGTTTTGTGTACAATTCTTTCGGGGCAAAACAGGGATAAAAGAAATGCGGAATCCAAGATCTGTTCAAAAAGTCCAGTACTCGCTTTTGCAGGGCTTTTGTTTGGCTTCCACTCTCTTCCTTTTTCATTGCGGAGCCTTTTTGATGACGGATTCGAAAAATATTTTTCCGAATCCGTCGTCGAGTACGGATAAGAATGTCGCGAGTCTCTTGGCCCTTACCCATTCCGGCCCGAGCGGAGGATCGTTTTCGTTTGCGAACGTTCCCACCGGTTTAATCTCCATGACAAGTGCGAGTTATACGTTCAATTATCAGATTGTAGCTTCGAACGTGGCCTCCGCTAGTAATATAACGATTACGATCCAGAAAAGTTGTCCGACCCTTGGCGCTCCCGACTCCTTTAATTTTCCCGGATCGAATCCGACTTCGAATACGTACACTCTGAATTACCCCGGAGATTTTTCGGGCGGGAGTTCTAACATTTCCATTTCCGTTGCGAATTTCGGATATGTCGACACATGTATTTATACCCATACGGTAAGCGCCTCCAATAACTCGGCACTGCCCGTAGGAACCAATCTCGGCTCGGTAACTCTCAGCTATTTCGATAGCGGCTGATGCTTAGAGTGGCAGGTTTCGGAAATAGCGGATTTTCGTCCGTTTTTCTCAGCCGTTCAAGGGCAAAAAGAGTTCCGAGATGACGGACATTTTGACCGAGTCGGAAGTGTGATCTTTCGCGTTGTGGATGAAGAACATCCCGTTATGTTTGTGAGCGATATGATCCACGGCAGTCAATCCGAGTCCGAAGCCGAACCTTTCCAGATCGGCGGCTTCTTCGACCGGAGGCAATACTCGGAAGAAAGGTTGAACCACTAAGTCCTCGTATTTTTCCTCTATTCCTCGGGACTCATGATCCACTAGATTCTTGACTGCAATGCAGAAATAGCCCTGTACGACGCTCGTGTACACGTCGATCCTCGTTCCCAACGAGCAGTATTTGGAGGCATTCAGCAGAATTTCTTCGACCGCCATCAATAAGGAACTGCTTTCCACTTCCAAGGATGGATTGCTTTTCAGCTCCGAAAAGGAAAACGTGAGATTTCTGGATTGCAGGATCGGAGAAAGCGCTTTCGCTTTTTCCTTGATCTGATCGATCAAATCTCCGGCGGACATGGGTTCCAACTTCGCATCCCTGTTCACGATGTCCAAGAGGTCGGAGATCCCGGTCAGTATGTTTTTGGCAGCCTGTTGGTTCGCGTAGATCATATCCATGATTTCTTTGCTGACTACATATCCTTCATCCGATTCTTTTTGCGAAAGTTTCAATATATCTAATAGAGTGAGCAAGGCTCCGATACCGGATCCTTGGGATAGGGAAGTCTTCAGGGAATAAAGAGAGGAGATTTCCCAGGATTCCTTCGTGGATTTTCTTTGGGCTTCCTTGAACGTCAGCCATTCCAACTGTTCCCGTAATTGTTTGCTTCCTATGCTGTCTATTTCCTTTTCCGTCTTGAGCGTCCGGACCCGGTCCGCGGCCTTCTTGACGGATTTGAAAAAAGAATCGGGATGGATCGGCTTGATCAGATAATCGAATACGCCCAATTTCATCACGTCTATTACCGCTTGAGATTCGTCGATCGCCGTTTCTATAATGATGCAAGCGTCCGGTTGCATTTCCTTGAGTTTTTGAGTAAAGGTCCTGCCATCCATGATCGGCATCATCAAATCTACGATGAATAGGGAATACTTTTTTTCCCGGGCTTTTTTTAAACCATCTTCTCCGTTGGTAGCGAATTCGCATGTTAAGCCTAAACGCTTGCAGTAAGAAGCGTACAACATCGAAATCTCCTCGGAGTCTTCGATGATCAGAATAGGTTCTTCCAGAAGGGTATTGATGCTGCTCGGCGTTATCCTTTCTTGTCTTATCGGGTTGTTTTGCGCGACGCTCTCTTTCATCTAATTTCCCCCGGGGTTGATCTAAAAGACGCTTTTAAGAGGAAAATTATACGAAATATTCGAAATATAGAAAATAAGAAATTTATTATTTTACGATTTTATTTTGGAGTGGCAGAATTCATCGATTTTGGGAATATCGACCGAAAATTGAAAGTGCGAGAATTTCCGGTTTTAAAAGATCGGATTGTTTGAAATCGGGTAAAAAATGCGTCGTTTGATTCGAATGGTACTTTGAGCCTGATTCAAACCAGTTTGCGAAAGCGGACGTAAAAGGGATCGAATCCCATTGCCTTCCAAAAAGCGACCGCGTTTTCGTTTTCGGCAACTGCCCGTAATTCCACCGCTCGAATTCCGTTTTCTTTTGCCCATCGGAACGCGGCCTCAACTAAGGGTTTCATGAATCCCGATTTTCTTTTTCCCTGTTTCGTGACGGTAAGGTCTATGAAAAGATTTCTCTCTTCCTCCAAGTAGGGCTTGTCTTCCACTCTCGCGATCAGAATGGACACGAGTTCTTCCCCCAGGAATCCGCCTAAGAACACAATCTTATCCGTACCTCGGATCTTCAGATAGACATCTACCATTTTCGCCGCTGCTCTGGGGCGGACGCGAAATACTCCGTCTAATTTCAATTTGTTGAGCATCCGGAAAAATTGGTTCACTAGTTCGATCACCGCTTTTCTGTGCTCCGGTCCGATCTGTCGTACGGTAAAATCTTTCGGAATCATTAAGTCTCGTCGGGAGAAAAAGAAATTGATTTAGGATCACTTTTTATCCATACCAAGGGAGTGAAAGCGGAAATGCGCCGGATATGGAGTCAAAAACCGCGGAAACCGGCTGTTGTGGTATTCGGAATGAAAGGGATAAAATCGCGTTTCGCAATCTTCTCGGCTTGTCTTTTGCTTCTCGCAGGCTGCCAAAACCAAGGATCGACTCTTCCGATCGCTTTGTTGGATTTTATCGCTCTCGATTATGTGATCTCGCTGGATCCCGACAGGTCCGCCGTCTATTTTTCTTCCGTGCGAAGCGTAGGAATGGAAGTGGCATACGAATTCGGAGCCGCGCCGGAGGACGGGTTTATTTCCACTTCTCCTTCGCTTCCGGTGTGGGAAGTGACCCGACGCAATGTACAAAACATTTTCGACGACAGAGGATATACCGTATCGGTTTCCGTTCCGTCCGGAAATCCCGGAGATATGGAGGAAATTCCAAGCCAGGGAAAATCGCTTTGGAGTGCGGCGGATCTGGCGGCTCTCGCTTCGACATATCGGAAAAAGAAATCCGATTTTCAAAATGCGAATTTCTTCGTGGCCTTCGTAAAAGGTAGAATGGCGAATAGTAACGTCGTTGCGATCACGATTTCAGGAGTCTTTAATCTAGGCGCCCCCGCAGTATTCGTTTTTAAGGATGCGATCAATGCCTTCCCGCTTCAGTACAGAAAGTCGGCGGAACAATCCACCGTGGTACACGAGTTAGGGCATGCCTTCGGTTTGGTAAATAACGGAATCCCTCTGGCTTCGGGACATCAAGATTCCTCGCATGGAGCCCATTGTACGAACATCAAATGCACAATGTACTACTCCATCCAATTGGGAAACTTCAATCCGCAAAACCCTTTGGTCTTCGGGGACGAATGCATCCGGGACGTCCGAAATTTTCGCCCTTGAACCGAACGTTCTCTTCTACAATATCTTGTCCGCGAAGAAGGATTTTAAGCCGGCGATCGGTAATCGTTCCTGGGACATGCTATCCCTTTCCCGTACGGTCACAGTCTTGTCCGAAAGAGATTCGTAATCCACGGTCACGCAGTACGGCGTTCCGATTTCATCTTGGCGCCGGTATCTTTTTCCGATCGCGCCTCCGTCGTCGTATTCCATATTTCCCAATGCCGAAAGTTCGCCGAAGATGGACCGGGACAATTCTGGGAGTCCGTCCTTTTTCATCAGGGGGAATACTCCCACTTTGACCGGGGCGATCTTCGGAGAGAAACGGAGAACGGTTCGGACTTCCCCATCCGCCAAGGTCTCTTCGGCATAGGCATCCGTAACGGTAGCAAGAAACAATCGATTCAATCCGAGTGCGGGCTCCACGACGTACGGCACATATTTTTTATTGGCCGCTTGGTCCTGGTATTTCAGGTCTTCCCCGGAAAATTTTTCATGTTGGGAAAGGTCGTAGTTCGTTCTGGACGCGATTCCCCAAAGTTCCCCCCAGCCGAATCCGTACTTGTATTCTATGTCGGAAGTGGCTTCGCTGTAAAACGAGAGTTCTTCTTTTTCGTGCTCCCGGATTTTTAGGTTTTCCTTTTTTAAACCGACCTGCTCGATCAAGAAACGGAGACAATATTCCACCCAGTGGGTAAACCATTCCTTTTGTGTACCCGGTTCGCAGAAATATTCCATTTCCATCTGCTCGAATTCGCGGGTTCGGAACACGAATTGTCTCGCCATGATTTCGTTCCGGAAAGACTTTCCGATTTGCGCGATTCCGAACGGGATTTTCCTTCTGGTGGTCGAAACGACGTTCTTGAAATTGATGAAAATCCCCTGCGCCGTTTCCGGGCGAAGATAAATATCCTGCGCGTCCTCCGCGGAGGCTCCGTGCGAGGTCTTGAACATCAGATTGAAGTCTCGGGCTTCGGTAAACGTACCTCTGTTTCCGCAGGTGGGGCAGGGAAAATTTCCTTCCTGAATCACACGGTTCATTTCCTGCAGAGAGAGTCCGGTGGCGGCGCCTTCTCCCTTTTGGTCTTCCAAAAATTTGTCGGCACGGATTCGCGCCTTACAATTTCTACAATCGATGAGAGGATCGTTGAAGTTGGAAACGTGCCCCGAGGCTTCCCAAACCTTCGGATTCAGGAGGATGGAAGAATCCAGTCCCACTACGTCTTCCCTTAGGTGTACGAAATGCTTCCACCAAAGTCTCTTCAGATTGTGAAGAAGTTCGGCTCCGTAAGGACCGTAATCGAAAGTATTCGATAGTCCTCCGTAAATCTCCGAGCCGGGATAAACGAAACCCCGTCTTTTACAAATAGATACGATGTCTTTTAACGAGGAATCGAGTGTTTCTTTCTTCTCCATGCTCCAAGAATTCCCGAATCCTTGTCGCGATAAAGTATTAAATTCCGGAGACGCCTCCAATTCTTGTTTGCTTTGCGGGACTAGGGGGATCCAATGGGCGGAGGATGTTCGAGACCACGCAATCCCGCAGACGACGGATATTGGATTGGGGGATCAATTTTCTTTCTTGGATTTCCCCTTTTGTCGGATTCGGTATCTTTTTCCCGTTAGGAGTGCTTTTTGCATTTCCTACGGGTCGTAATGTCCGTAGGAACGCGTTTTCTTCTCTCATCCTTCAGGTCGCCATTTTAGGTCTGCTCTATCCTTTGGAGATCCTGCAACTGTTCTCTACCAAGGCGGAACAATGGATTTCCGTTTTCGTCCTGGTGGTTCCGGAAGTTTCCGGCATGCACGGTTGGTTTTTATTGCCGATTTTCTTCGTGATCGGTCTCGTCTTTCTCATCCTTCAGGCAAGGTTCGTAAAAGCGCATTTGCGTTCGGGGGAAAAGCGGCCCCTGATTCTCGCTCCTATTTTTCTTTTGCTGTCCTTGTTCTGTGTGCTGATTCTGACCCATCATCTCGCGTTTGAAGACGAATTCCGGGTGAAGATGGCTCCGTTCGTCGTCCTGTCGGAAAGCATCTGGATTTTTTTTCCCTGGCTCATCGCGATTGCGGGGATGATCTCCGGAGGAAAACAGATTTTTTTATTCCGCCGCCCTTGGGCCTGGTTTTCTAAACAGGTTTTCGTTTCGAGGGCGGATGAATCGGGGGATTCGATCTCTTCCGCAAAGAAGAGGAAATATGCGATCCTTCGTGACGCTTTGGTTCCTGGGTGGGGGCATATCTATTCCGGAAACCTTTGGAGGGGATTTCCCATTCTCTTCGTGTTCCTTTTGCTCCTGTTATTTTTTGCGACTTTCTTTTTCTCCTGGATCGAACCCGCTTTCGGGATCCGGTACCTGGCTTCTTTGGGATTAAAGCCCGGAATCCCGGATAAGAAGTTTTTCGAAGTGGCGTCCTCTTTTATTCCCTGGGCGGTCGCGCTTTTGCTTTTGATTTCCGTAGGTGCGTTTTCGCACTGGCTCTTACGTAAATCTTTCCGGAAAGCGATGTATTGGAGAGGCCTCCGTCCCGGGTTTGCGAATAACGTGGCACTGAGTATTCTGATCCATCTAGTACTCCTTTCCTTGGTTCTGATCATTCCTGCGATGATCAACAGAAAGTCGGAAAAGGAAAAATCCAAACCGGACGGACATTACACTCCGGAGAATACGATGGAGTACTATTTCATCGATCCGAACGTTCCCGACGAAGTACAGGGATTGAACGGAGGAGTGATCACCGGAACGGATACCCCGAATAAGAACGAAGGGGAGAAGATCCCGAACGAGAAACCGTCGGATGAAGGACGGGTCAAGGGAGACGTTCGGCGGATCCGTGGGAAAAAACTTCCTCCCACGTATTCCAATTATATCTCCGCAAAAATGAGGGCCTTCGAATCCTTTATGGAGTATTGGAAGACCGCTCCCCAGAATTATTCCTGCGTGGTCGCATACACCATCACTCCGGAAGGGGACGTCGTGGACATAGAGTTGGTGGAAAATTCCTCTTACCCGGAACAGGATCGCAGGACTTTGGAATTGATCGAAAATCTTTCTCCTATGATGCCTCCTCCCGGTACGAAAGGGTATGTGAGAGTTACGGAACTTTTCTGGAACGGGACCATCAATCCGGAGAGTATGCCGACCAAACTGCAGAGCGATCTGGTTCAAATGTTCGACGGCAGATACATGGAGGAATTGTGAGCGTAGAATTGCTTTCCCTCCTTAGCGTTTTCCCTTGGGCTTTCGTTCTGATTTATATTCATTCCAAAATTTCCGTGCAGAGATTATTTCTCACCGTGGCCGGTTCCATTCTTTTAGGATGGCTTTCCACGGAACTCGTGCTACAGCTCAATTCCTGGTTTTGGCCCAACGTTCCCGTACCCGGAAAGAAAACTTCCAGTTCCATTTTGTCCCAGACGTTGCACATCGCTTTCGTGCAGGCGGGAATGATGGAAGAAGCGTGTAAGTCCGCTTTAATATTAATTTTTTCTTATATAATTTCCTTCGATCGCAAGGCGAGGCGTTTTTTACCCGAAGTATTCCTGATCGGAGGCTTCGTCGCGCTCGGATTTGCCGGAGTGGAGAATTACCATTACATTAAATCCGCGAACGAGCACGATAGGGTCGCCACCTTTATCGCGAGAATGCTGAAGTCCACGAACGCACACTTACTGATCAATCTTTGCTTTTCCCTATTTTTATTTAAGAGCAATTTCAAGGAAGGGGGAGAAAAGGCCAAATATCTCGGATATGCCTTCCTCCTGGCGGTAGTGCAGCACGGGCTCTTCGACTTTTTCGTCCTTCCGAACGGTCGTTTCGGTTCTTGGATCGCGACGGCGTTGTTCGTAGGGATCTGGGTTTGGATCGTAAGAGATCGCAGGAAATTTTTGGTTCCCATGGATGCCGAAATCATACGGGAAGAGGATTCTTCTCTTCCCAATCTTTCTCCGGGACGGTCGGGTGAAGTATAAGGAAATTAAGGTATCCATACCCAAGGAATTTGCGGAGGAGTTTTCCTCCCTTTTGGAGGAGTGGCAGGTCGCGGGTTTTTACGAAATCCTATTCGACAGGGAAGAACCCAGAAAATCCGGAGAGGCGATCATTTCGGATAACACTCCGATTCGAGTATATTTGGCGGAAGAGGACTCTGCTTCCGAAGCGAAGATCTGGATTTATCTCAAGGCGAGAGTGCCGGAAGACTCTTTTGCGGAATCTAGATGGATCGAAACCAAGGAATACGAGGAAGCATACAAGGAATTCTATAAACCCTTTTCGATCGGAGTTTTTTGGGTGGTTCCGACTTGGGAAAAAGAATCCTGGGAGCTGGCAAAAACGGATCCTGCCGCGGGCATTCCGATCTATATCAATCCGGGATTGGCCTTCGGGACCGGACACCATGAGACGACTCGGCTCGTCCTGTCCAGACTGGGAAGCCTGGAAATTTCCGGAAAGAGAATCGCCGATATCGGAACGGGCTCCGGAATCCTATCCGTCGCCGTCTCCAAACTCGGGGCTTCCGAAATTCTCGCCGTGGACATAGATCCGAACGCGGTCCGCTCCTCCGTATTCAACCGGGACGAAAACGGAATTCCGGAAACGAAACTTCGAGTGGAAGAAGGGGGATTCGATCATCCTCCTGTCGCCGAAGGCCGATTCGATCTATGTATCGCCAATATCACGTTTGCGGTCTTAAGGGCGAATATGGATAAGATCGCCGCGCTAAAGACGGACCATTTTCTTTTCAGCGGAGTGATCACGGAGAGAAAAGCGGAATTCCTGGAATTGCTTTCGAATATCGTGGGAGGGAAGCTCCTATTCGAAACTTCCTGGAACGGTTGGGAATTGGTGGAATGGAAGAGGGAAATCCGGTAGAGCGCACGGGCGAGGGAATCGGATCTTCGTCGCAATTAAATTCCGTTTTTATAATATTTATCTGATCTGGAGATTGAAATGAGGCATTACGACGTATTCGGGGTGGGAAACGCCCTTGTGGACATCCTCGTATTAACGGAGGATTCCTTCCTAAAAAAAATGGGCTGGACCAAAGGAATCATGACCCTGGTGGATTCGGAGACGCAAGGTACGGTTCTGACCGCTTTGGAAGGGCATAAGAAGGAGTTGAGGTCCGGAGGGAGCGCGGCGAATACCATGATCGCGCTCGCAAATTCCGGAGGAACAGGCACTTATACCGGAAAAGTAAGTTCCGACACCTACGGAGAATTTTATAAAAAGGACATGGAAAACGCGGGGATCCTATTCGAAGTTCCTCCGGTATCGGAAGGACATACGGGAACCTGCGTGATCTTGACTACTCCCGATGCGGAGCGTACTATGCTGACTCATCTGGGCATTTCCTCCACTCTGACGGTAGGGGATATAGACTTGGAGAGGTTGAAGGCATCCTCCTACACATATTTGGAAGGTTACCTATGGGACGTTCCTTCGACCAAGCAGGCCTGCGTCCTGGCAATGGAAGAAGCTAAAAAATCCGGGGTAAAAGTCGCCTTCACGTACAGCGACCCTTTTTGCGTTCATCGCTCCAGAGAGGATTTCGTACGTTTGACCAAGGATTATTGTGATTTCGTTTTTTGTAATGTGGAAGAGGCAAAGGCCTTAGCGGGAACGGAGTCCAAGGAAGACGCGATAAAATTCGTGTCTTCGCTTTGCCCGACGGTCTTCATGACGGACAGTTCCAACGGAGCATTCGTATCCGAAAAAGGGAATGTACGTCATGTTACGGGGTTTCCCGTTCAAAAACTCCTGGATACGACAGGGGCAGGGGATAGTTTTGCGGCGGGCGCACTTTACGGTTTAGCGCAAGGATTTTCCCTGGAAAGATCGACAAAATGGGGAAACTACGTGGCCTCTCGAATCGTACAAGAAATCGGTCCTAGGTTGAGCGTTCGATTAATGGGTCGCCAAGAAGAGATTTTAGGAAAGGCCTGAAATTTAAGGGCAGCTTAGGGAAACCGCCATCGAGTTTCCGTTTCCGTTTTCGGGGACGGAAAAATTGATCTGACGTACGATCGTATCCGGAAATCCGTCCAACGTTCCGTCGATCACGTTGGTGGTGTCCTGCAGGCACACCAATTGGTATTGCCCCGGCATGATGTATTTGATCGGAGTTCCGCCGGATAGGGCGGGGGATGCGATCAACGGAAGTTTGGAAAGAAGATTGATTTCCGTATCCCTGAAAATTCCGTAATAGTGCACTTTGGATCCGCTGCCTCCGTAAATGACCAGCTTGGAGGCGGAACTCGGATAGATCGTGCGGGAACGGAGGAGTAGATTTCCTCCTATGTCTATTTGCCCCTGATGGTCGTATTTCCAGTCGCTGATTCCCACCATGGTCTGAGCTGTCGACACTCCATCCGCCGCGAAAATGGAATGAACCATTAAGTTTTCCTTAAGGTTCATCCGGACTTCCAGAATATAAGGCTCGTATCCGGAACGAAATTCCATGTCTCCGTTTCCGATCGGACCTCCTTCATCCGCTCCCAAAGAATAGAGAACAGGGAATATCAGAGGGGTAGTCGCATAGTTGACCGTACCGGGAACGTAGGCATTGTAGGGTACGATATTGAATCCGTTGATTCCGTAGTTGTCAAAGAAAGTGATGGTGGTCAGATCCACGCCGGGGAGCACTCCCCAACCGGTAACTAGGTTCCGTAAAAAGACACCGGTATAATAGTATTGGCTCGGGTAGAACCAATCCACACCTTGGGTCGGGTCGTTGGAAGGGTATTGGGCCCCTTCGCCGTCAAATAGCTGCTGCATCTTAACGAATCCGTTTTGCTGCTGACAGGTATTCGAATTCAGAGTGTAGGCCGTCGTACAGTACACTTCCCGATTCGGCGCTATAAAATCCCAGAAGGATTTGGACTTAGCTGCAGTCGTGATTTGGGATAGGTTCCCCAAGCCGTCCCTGTACTTGGAGGAGATTCGAATCTCTCCGACGTCTATGTAAATCGGAAGGTTTGCCGCGGAAGGAATCCCGCCTAGGTTGAGAGTCGGGTCGCCTACTCCCGTAGCTCCCTGGTTGTCCAAATAAAGCGCACCGGTACCGTTATTGTAGTCCGTAAAATTTAACGGATTGTCCGTGGCGTACGTCGCCTTTAACAAAAGAAGCATTCTCTGGTTAAAGAGAGTACTGATGACTGGATCGCTGGTTTGGTGTCCGTGCCAGGCTCCCACCCGACAACCGATCCAAAGCGGGAATAGAATTAAGATACCATAAACGTTTCGAATCATAGGAACATACTCAGCATTAACCCGAAGTTGAAAAATTCCGTATTTACCCTATTATAGTTGGCCGGGTTGCTCAATCTATAATCTTCCGTGGGACCGATATAATTATTGTACTTTGCGGCGCTAGGAGGTTCGAGATCCGTTTCCAGGATCTTATAATAATCCACTCGGATTCCGATTCTGACTTTTTTTCCAGCGATAAAACTGGCTTCAAAACCGGCGTAAATGGTTTTGTCCCAACGGGAGGTATTCGCGGGTCTGGCGACTACGAAAGATTCTCCTCCTCCCGCTTTTACCAAGAAATTGATGGGGATCTCGAAGGGAAGTTTGTACACCAGCGCACCGTACGTGGGAATCGTAGTTAGGGCTCGTTCCGAGCGGGAAAGATAGTTCGCGTAGGAAGCTCCGAATTCCAAATAAAAAATCCAAGGCCAAGGAATCCGCAAAAACAGCCCGGCACCCAGAGTGGTATTCAAAACGGATTGAGAGACACTCCCCGGAAAAGGATTCGAAGCACCCATCCAAAAGCCGATTTCCGCTTTTCGATTGTCAAAGAAGCTGGGTTTGTCCGCTCCTTCTTCTTCCTCGTCCTCTTCTCCCGTCGGTTCATTTCGGTTGGAACGGACTAATCCTGAAGAAGGGAGGTTTCCTCCCTGGGCGACTAGCTCCCCGTTCCGAAAGGAATTGCCGAATTTCGGCAAATTCCAAGTACCAGGTACGGAGGCTCCTCCCAAATAATTCAGGGCTCGCTTGCCGAGTTGGTCGGGAACGGCTAGGATTCCGGACCAAGGGAACATCAAAAAGGCGAGGGGAAGGAATCGTTTTACCAAGGAATTCCTCCGAACGAGTCCCGCTCCTCGTACAAGGAATCGATTTGCGGAAAAGAATCGTAATATGCTCGCAGAAAGTACAGGCCGTAAGCCGGAAGAGTCATTCCGGCGATGGTACGATTTTTCGAAGATAAGATTTCCAATAGATTCGTCTCGTTCCGCTTGCCTATGGCGATTTCAAATAAGGTGCCGGTAAGGATTCGAATCATGTTATGCAGGAAGCCGTTTGCCTTGATACGCAATCGAAACAATCCGGGTTCTTCCCGATTTTCCTTCAGGCTTGCATCATAGATGACCCGTACCGTGCTTTTTCGGTTCCTCATGGAATTGGCTTTTGCCAAACTCCGAAAATCATGTTCGCCTTTTAATAGTTCCAGTTCTTGCCGTAAGCGGGAAACGTCAATCCGATGTTGGGACCAAAAGGCACGGTTTTTCCAAACCGGCTGTGGAAAACGGGAATTCAACAACAGGTATTCGTACTCTCTTGCGGTACAGGCAAACTGGGAATGGAAGGATTCCGGAACGGAACGGATTCCTTGGATGGAAAGACCGCGGTCTGTGAGTGCGTTGATTCCGAGTAAGAAACGAGAAGGCTCGGAAATCGGAAATTTTGTCCGGAAGTTCACAATCATTCCTCTCGCGTGCACTCCGGTGTCCGTACGTCCAGCGCCGTAGATCCGAACGGGTTCCCGCAAAAGGATGGCAAGAGCTTTTTCGATTTCCTCTTGGACGGTAGGGGATTGTCTCTGGCTTTGGTAACCATAAAAACAACCTCCGTCGTATTCCACAAGGAGGGCATAATTTTCCTTCGCGGCTTCCTCCTTCTTCATGGATTATTGCCCCGGAAAGGATCGCAGGCGGAAGAAGAAGAGGGTTATTTTTCCCCTCCCATCTCGTCGATGATCTTATTGTAACTATCGTAGAGCTCTTTTGCCATATCGATGATGACGGATGGTTTGGATTTCGAAGCCTTCCCGGAACCATACAGGCGAGATAGGGTCCGTTTGGCGCGGACGAGAAGATTCAATTTGGATTGCGGGTCCGAAGCCAGCTCGTCCTTGAATTTCATGGTGAGGTATGCGGAAAGATAAATGACGCCGTCAAAGCCCCAGTTCTTGTCGGTATCCGGTCCCAGAAGATAAGAGGCGGCATCCACAGGCTCGGAACCGGATTGCATGATTTCCATGGTCTCCGTATACCAACCCGCCGATTTTTGGTAGAGAAGGTCCCGGATCTTATCGAAGCCGATTTCCGGAAATTCCGTGTGTAAATCGTCGAAGTACCAGGCTCCCCGGATGGCACAGACCGCCTTTTTGGGGGTGGGGGCCACGGTTCCCTTCCGGACTTGGTAGCATTCGATGGCCAACAAATAGGAAGCGGATCCTAACACCAGGTTTCTGTCCTGGTAAAAGTCCAAGGGACCCAAGATGAGTTCTATATTCTTCCTTCGATTGTCTACGCTTTCCCGCAATTTTCCGTTTTCTTCCGCATCTAAACTAGACCAGTCTTTGGGAAAGGCGGTGTATAAACACCGCGGACACACGGAGAGAATATAATCGTTCGGATTGACTCGGCCGAATTTCTTGTTTTTTTCGTAGAGACGGCGCAATTCCTGGGTTAAGCGTCCGGCGATGAGTCGGCCTCCTCCCTGGAACATACTCTCCCTTTGGTGAACCTCGCTACAGACAGGGCATACCGTGTCTTCTTTGTTCCGAAAGGAGATCTTCTTACCTTGTGCGAGTGCAGTTGCCGTCATTTGTAGGAGAATTTCCGGAAAAATCCCTCCGGAAGCGTCAATTCTCACCGTATTCTAACCGATAGACTAAGAAGAAAAGCACGATTTTCGGGTTGAACCCGGTCTCCGATGGGAGATAGTAAAGAAAAGGTCCGCCAATGAAGAAACTTCTCGTTTTCACGATCGCGATGTTTGTCGCGCCCGCAATCCTCCACGGCGAAGCCGTTTCGATGAAGGCATATAAGAAACGGGTCGAACTACTAACGTATTTACGGGAGATAGAGCCGATCGTAAAAAATTACCCTGGAGATCCCAAAAACGCGCAGAACCAACAGGCCCAACCTGCGGCCGGGGTTCAGCAACAGGGAGAAGGGGATCGCCTTGCGAAATACAAGGAACTCAAACGGCTCTATCAGGAAGGATTACTGTATTTCTTCGAAGGAAATCACGTGAATTCCTACAGACGTTTCCTGGAAGCCCAACTCGGGATGGAAATTCTCCTGGAGGAGATTTCCCAGACCTACGTGGAACGCACGGAAGAGATCCTGAAGACGGCCATAGAAAAAAAGAATCCTAACAATCCTCAAGACAAGGCCTTGGTCGACATAGCCGTCGAGTATGGAACGGGAAGCTATGCCCGCGCCGACATCAAGGAAAACCGCGAGGCGCCGTTTTTCAGAAGGATGTATAACCCGCGCGAGTATCATTACGTTACCAGCAAGTATGTCATCGAAAAGAATATGGAACTGGGATACCAATTCCTAGGTGAAGCCAAGGAAACCAGAAACAACGCTCTCAAGATAGAGAAGCATCTGGAAAAACACCAGAAGCTGCAACCGGTACACCGGAAATTCCGGATCGAAAATTATCTTGCGGCCATCAATCTGTGTAGGGACGCGAGATCGAACGCGATCAACATATTCAAACTGAAATATCCGTACGACAATTATTTCATCCAGAGATCCGACGCTAAGTCCGAAGAACTTCGGAACGAATACGGAGAGATCACTCCGGCAGAGGTGGTCTCCATCGAAGGGGTTACGTACGATTTCACTCAGAACCCTTTGGTCCGTTTGGACGCGAGGATGAGCCCGGTGTTTGACAAACGGATTCCTGACGAATATCGTCGCGATGCAGTGGACGTACTCGGCCGGGTGTTCGACGACGAGATCGCGAACCGATTGTACCTGAAGTGGGACTTCGAAAAGAGGAAAGCTCTCCTAGGGGACAAAGTTCCTCCAAACAAGGCCAAAGCGAACCAACCGGCCGGCCAAAACAAATGATTTTCTAGAATCCTTTCCGTTCCTTTTCGGAGGAAAGGATTTCGCTGAATGCCGTTCGTTAAGCAAAGGTTCGGATCGAATATTACGATTTCGGATCCGAACCGATTCCCGGAATTTCCGGACCTTCATAAAGTACTTTTCACGCGGCGTCCTTTCCGAGAGCATAGCCTTGCATGAATCCATTCAAGTTTATGGAAAGTCGGCTGGGTCGATTCTCTAAGGAATATAGGAAGCTGGTTGTCCGTACCTACGTGATCACCGTTCGATTGGTGTTAACCACCGCTTTCCCTTCCATGATCAAAGGAATTTTTTATTCTTTATCCGGAAACCGTTCCAAGCAGTATGCAGCCTTCCTGAAAGGATCCAAGACCTGGGGCGGAGCAGTGCGTAAGATGACCAACACGAACCTGATTCTTACGAATGAAATTCCGATTCCGGAAACCGGGCATATGATTTTTTTGAATCACGTGAACGAGATCGATTTTCCCTATGATTGCCTGGTCGTAAACAAACCCTATCTCGCAAACCAAGTGATCAAGAAAACCCTGGTCGCGTATTGGTGGATGAAAGCGATGGGATCGCAGGTCTTCGAAGCCTCCAAAGCGACTACCATCGCGGTTTCTGTACGAAACCTGCTGAAAGGTCTGGGTACGACCTCCTATATCGTCTATCCTGAAGGACACAATTCGTATTCGGAGGAGATCCAACCGCTTCTGAAAGGGATGGTCAAGATCGCCTTCGAAAATAAGATACCGGTAGTAATCGTACTGAAATCGGGGATTACTCGCTACCAAACCGATCCGAAAAACGTGACTGTAGGCTACAAATACGTGGGGAGATTCGATCCTACGGAATTCCAAACTTGGGAAGCCTTTCGCGATTCCTTACAAGAAATCATGGTTCGGGAAAAAGATGCATTGGACAAACAGATCGGAACCGTCCGTCAGCCCGAGACGGTAAAGGCGAAGTGATCCATACCCTACTCATCGCCAACCGAGGAGAAATTTCACTTCGAATCCAGAGAACCTGCAAACGGTTGGGAATCCGAACCGTGGCGGTCTATTCGGATGCGGACAGAAATTCTCCCTTCGTGAAAAACGCGGATCTTTCCTATTACCTCGGAGAGTCCGAGCCGTCCAAATCCTATCTTTCCGTTCCTTCGGTTTTGAAGGCAGTCCGTGAAACCGGTGCGGACGCCGTGCACCCCGGCTACGGATTCCTTTCCGAAAAGACCGAATTTGCACAGGCGCTCGCGCAGGCGGGGATCCTTTTTTTGGGCCCCAGACCGGAAAGCGTGGATTTGATGGGAGACAAGATACGATCCCGGGAAGCGATGATCGCTGCGGGAGTTCCGGTAGTACCCGGGACGGACGGGAATACGCAAGATTCTAAAATTTTGTTAAACGAAGCAAAGAAGATCGGCTTTCCCGTGATGATCAAGGCGAGCGCGGGAGGCGGGGGAAAAGGTATGAAGAGGGTATATTCCGAAGAGGAATTCCTTTCTTCCTTGGAATCCGCTCAAAGGGAAGCCTCCAACGCGTTCGGAGATTCGCGCGTCTTCTTGGAGAAATACGTATCCAATCCTAGACATATAGAGGTACAGGTTTTCGGAGATTCCAAGGGGAAGGTGATCCATCTCTTCGAGAGGGAATGTTCCATCCAGAGGAGGCACCAAAAGGTGATCGAAGAGTCGCCTGCACCGAATCTGGATCCGAAATTGAAGGAAGAAATCTGCGCGGTCGCCGTGAAGGCAGCTTCTTCCATCGGGTATCTCGGAGCCGGAACGGTGGAATTTATTTTAGGGGAAGACGGAGCGTTCTACTTTCTGGAGATGAATACACGACTCCAAGTAGAGCATCCAGTCACCGAAATTGTAACCGGAATCGATTTGGTAGAATGGCAGATCCGAATCGCGGAAGGAAAAACCTTGGGCGAGCTCTTAGCAGGTTCGGCAGTCAAGCAGTCCGGACACGCGATAGAAGCCAGGTTGTATGCGGAGGATCCTGAGAACGAATTTCTCCCTTCTATCGGAAAAATCGAATATGCCTCCTTTCCGGAGATCCAAAACGTACGGGTGGATAGCGGAGTGGAAACCGGCTCCGAGGTTTCCCTGTATTACGATCCCATGCTGGCAAAGATCATCGGCAACGGAAAAACGAGAGAAGAGGCGCGTAAAAACCTGATCCAGGCTTTGGAAAATACGGTGGTTTTCGGGCCGACCACGAATGCTTCTTACCTGAAGGGAATTCTTGCCCATCCCGAATTTACCAAGGGAAACACGAACACTCACTTCTTAGAGCGGCATCAGATTTCCGTCGGCGGAGAAGGGGAGGAAAAGGACGCTTTGGCAAAAGTCGCCTCTTTGCTGCTCGGAAGACGAAAAAAAGCCTCCTCGATTTGGGATGCGATCGGGCCAAAGGATCTATGGGAAATTCGGAAATGAGCACTTTGTACAGACTTCGCTGGAAAGACAGGGAATTTCTGTTGGATTTGGGAGAAGGAACCGCGTCCGCAAGGCTCTTGGATTCGGAGACGGGAAATTGGGAATCCGTTTTGGCCCATTCCGTTTGGACCTTGGAAAAGGAAGGACATTATTCTCTCCCCGACGGATCCATCGCACTATTTTCCGGAGGAAGGATTTTCATTCATACGAGAGGAAGGAGTTTTCAATTTCTTCTGAAAGGTAGGGAAAGCGGTTCCTCCGATTCCGCTCAAAGGGAAATCAAAAGTCCCATGCCTGGCAAAGTGATTCGAGTGGAAGTCGCAACCGGAGATGCTGTCCGGAAAGGACAGATCCTTGCCGTGGTCGAAGCGATGAAGATGGAGCATGCTTTAAAGGCGGGATCGGATTCCCAAGTGGAAGAGGTCCGGGTTTCCCCCGGAGACCTGGTCTTACAAGATCAAATAATTCTAATACTCCAGAATTAAATCAAACGCATCGTTCTGGATTTCGGAAAGACCTGAGGGTTTCCTTTCGGAATTCCCATTCCAAGATTACAATTCTATTTCGAACAATTGTTTTGTTTTAGGTCCAAGATTCTAGTTCCGCTCTTTCCAACCTTGTCGATCATCTGCTTTTCCTGGAATAAATTTGACAGGGTCTAGGAGGCCTCTATAACTTGCGAAATCGTATTTAAATTTCCCGAGCGTTGAATGAAGAATCTCCCGATCCGTATTATCTTTACAGGGCTTGTTGCCGCCTTTCTCTATGAACCGATCTCTGCTCAGGAAATCATCACAGGTTGTGAAAAGCCTGAACCTCGAAAAGACCTTCCCTTTCCGATCAGCCAACAGAGACAACTTTGTAAAAAAGATCTGTTAAAGAAAAAGGAAGGTTGGTTTCCCACGGGTCTTCCTCTTCTGAATTCGGATCCGAACACAGGTGTAGGGTACGGAGTTCGGGTGTTCGCGTACAATAACGGAACCAAGGATGATCCGTTTTTCGAATATACTCCGTACAAATTCCGGATTTACGCGCAATATTTCAATACGTCGAAGAACAGACAGTACCAGGATATCGCTTTCGACGCTCCTTTCGTTTTCGGTACCCAATGGAGGCTGAGAGGAGAAGGAGTGTACGATGCGAATCCGAATACTCTGTACTTCGGAATCGGGCAAGCTTCTCTCCAGACTTTGAGCTATACGGACAGGAACCAACCCGGAGCTCCTGTGACCACGAACGCGACGTTTTCGGACCAGCAGAAAAACTTAGCGTATACAAGACCCGGAGGCCCCGGGGATCCGGTGGCTCTAGGGGCAGGGACCTACGGCGGTTTTCCTAGCGCGAACGGATTTCAGGTAACGGACGCGCAATACAATCGGTACAATATCATCTCTCCTACCGCGAACCTAAGTGCGGAGCATTCTTATTTCGGCGGAACGGTGCGTTTGGTGGCGGGTCTTCGTATGTCTCAAAACATCGTTCGGACGTTCGATGGAACCATGAGCAAAGGTTTGGATCCCGTTCTGGATGGACAGGTCATCAACTCGGCCGGAAACGCATTCAACCAGACGACCAAGCTGACTCAGGATTATAATGCCGGAAAAATTCTGGGGTACCACGGAGGAAACGTGAACTCCGTCCGTTTGGGACTCGTGTACGATACCCGGGATTTGGAACCGGATCCGAACCAAGGGATGTTTCTGGAGGCCACCTATGAGAAGGCGTCCAAGACGATGGGATCGGGCTACGATTTCTCCAAATACTTTGCCCAAGGTAAGTTCTTTTTTAGTCCGTTTCCGAAGATATTCGATAAGCTGGTTTTGGCGGGAAGAGCGGGATTTTCCCTCACTTCGGGAGATGCTCCTTTCTTTGAATATAGGAATATGTGGGGAACGGAAGGTGTGATCTCCGGATTGGGAGGTCGGACGACTTTGCGCGGTTACAAACAGGATCGGTTCGTGGGTAGGTCCATGGGTTGGGGTAACGTGGAAGTACGTTGGAGATTCACCCAATTTTCGGTTTTGGGGCAACACTTCGCGCTGATGCTCGTGCCGTTCTTCGACTTCGGAAGAATCTGGGACGACGAACATAAGGCAGGATTAAAGGATTATAAATATTCCAAAGGGGTCGGTTTCCGAGTGGCATGGAATCAAACTACGGTTATCATTTTGGATTACGCAGTATCTAGAGAAGACAAGCAGCTCTTCATCAACTTTAACCATGCATTCTAACGAGAGGTCGCCAGTCGTCATGAAAAAATTCGAACGTTTCCGTTTCTCTTACCAAGCGGCACTTTTGATCTTATCCTTGGGGCTATCCGTGATCGGATGCGAGGAAAAACCGGCAAAAAACACTCTGGGGTTCCAGAACGAGGATGCAAGTCTCCTGATTGCGGGTGCGATCTTTTTCAGTGTCTTTCATTCCAACGGAGACGGAACGATTACGAATTCCGCGACCGGGTTGACCTGGAAGGTTTGTTCCCAAGGCCAAACGTACGTAAATACTTCCGGAGGTTATTCCTGCGAAGGAGGAGGCATTTCGAATTCCGGATTCGGCGCCGCGCAATACCAATATTGCAATCAGACTTCCAACGCGTGCAATACCGTTTCTACTCCTCAAACTCTTACGAACGTTTCCCAAATCGGCGTAGGAGGTTCTTCGGAAGCTTTTAACAACTGTTCTTCGGACAGGACTGCGGGAAAAACGGATTGGAGGGTGGCGACGTACGGCGAGTTGAAAGCTCTCGGTTCTTCGGGTAGAAACGAAATGCTCCTCAAATTTCCGGATACGATCGAGGATTATTATTGGAGTTCCTGGGCCAACGAGCAGGATTCCTCGGGACAGACAGCAAGAGCGGTCAGCTTTGCGCAGAGTCAGTTCGGCGCCGATTTTATGGCGTCCAAAACTAGCCGATATTATATCCGTTGCGTCCGACCCTGATCTCCGAATTGGCTTGTAGCCATGAAGATTCATAGGATCCAATTTCTTTATATTCTAATATTCGCATTTACTGCCGAATCGATCCGCTCCGAAGCTCCTCCTCCCTCGGGAGGATGCGAAAAACCAGTTCCCAGAACGAACCTTCCTTTTCCTATGGATCCTACCAAGCAGCTCTGTAAAAAGGACCTGGATCAAAAAAAGGAAGGTTGGTATCCGACCGGTTTGCCGCTTATCAATTCGGATCCTAACGAAGGGATCGGATACGGGGTTCGCGCTTACGCGTACAATAACGGGAAAAAAACCGATCCATTGTTCGATTATACCCCGTACCGACTGCGCTTTTTTGCGCAGTACTTCGACACGAATAAGAACGCGCAGTACCATCAGCTCAGTTTGGATATGCCGTTCATCGCGAATACGCAGTGGAGGTTGAGGGCGGACGCTTTTATGACGATCACCCCAACCACCTTGTATTTCGGAATCGGGGAAGATTCCATGAAAAACCTGAGTTATCGGGATAGAAACCAACCGGGCGGCAATTTATATACAAATACGACGTACCAAAATCAAGCGGACAATCTGGATTATTGGCGTCCCGGGGGACCTCAGGATCCGGTACGCTACAACGGCAACACGTATACCGGGATTCCAAGTCAGCCGGGATTCGTGGTTACGGACCGGATGTACAATCGGTACGAGATCCAGACTCCGATGATCAATCTAAGTACGGAAAGGTCGTACGTAGGCGGAACGGTGAGGTTAGTCGCTGGGATCAAAGCTTCGAATAATATCGTCCATACCTTCGACGGAAAATTCGTGCAAGGTCATGATCCGGTTTTGGGAGGAGATCCGTTCAAAACCGGCGCCAAGGTTCCGAACGGTAAGACTAGATTGACCGAGGATCAGGAGGCGGGAAAAATCCTGGGATACGGGGGAGGATATGTGAACACGGTCCGGATCGGACTAGTGTACGATACCCGCGACTTCGAGCCGGACCCGAACAGCGGGATGTTCATCGAAGGAACGTATGAAAAGTCCAGTAAGGCCATCGGCTCCGATTTCGATTTCCAGAAATTTTTTACCCAGGGTAAATTCTTTTATAGTCCTTTTCCGAAAGTTTTCGACAAGTTGGTCTTGGCGAGCCGATTCGGCATGGGGCTGACAGACGGGAATACTCCGTTTTTCGAATATAGAAACCTATGGGGAACCGAGGGCGTCATCGGCGGTTTAGGGGGATTGAGAACGCTCAGAGGATACAAGCAGGATCGGTTCGTCGGAAGAGTGATGGGTTGGGGAAACCTGGAAGTACGATGGAAATTCGCGGAAGCATCCGTAGGCGGGGAATATTTCGCGTTCAATATCGTTCCTTTTTTCGATTTCGGGAGGGTTTGGGACGACGAACATAAGGTCGGAACCCAAGGTTACAAATATTCCAGGGGACTCGGACTCCGGATCGCTTGGAACCAAGCAACGATTATCATGATCGATTATGCGAAATCGCGAGAAGACGAACAGTTATTCGTAAATTTCAGCCACGTATTTTGAGGACTGTCATGTCATCCTCTGAGGACGGTATCGTCCACCAATACCGTATCATGTCTGGAAGGCGCCCTATTTTCCGGATAATCCGTGGAATAGTGAAGCCCTCTACTTTCCTTTCTGGAAAGGGCCGCGCGGATAATCAGTTCTCCGACTAAAACGAGATTTCTGAGTTCCAGAAGGGGTGCGGTTATGATCGTGCGCTTGTAGTAATTCCGTACCTCGGAAAAGATCAGATCCATTCGTCGCAATGCGCGTTCCAAGCGTAAATCGGAGCGCACTATTCCCACATAGTTCGACATCGTATTTTTGATCTCCACTAAATCGTGGGAAATCAACACCCATTCCTCGGTATTGACCAGGCCTTCCTTATTCCAAGGAGGGATTTGGTCATGTTCCGGCAGGAATTCGGGAGGGGTATGCTTCACATCCAAAGCGATCCGATTGGAAAAAACCAAGCATTCTAAAAGGCTGTTGGAAGCGAGGCGATTGCCTCCGTGCACACCGGTGCAGGCCACTTCGCCGGCAGCATAAAGGTTGGAAATATTCGTTTTTCCTTGGAGGTCCGTTGCCACGCCTCCGCACATGAAATGCGCTGCGGGTACCACGGGAATCGGCTGAGAGGTGATGTCGATCCCGAGTTCCAGGCATTTTTCATAAATGGAAGGGAAGGCGGCCTTGATCTGGTCCGCGGGTCTGTGGGAGATGTCCAGCCAAACATGCGGAGCTCCGGACCGCTTCATTTCCGCGTCGATCGCACGTGCGACGATATCTCTGGTAGCGAGGTCCGCCATCGGATGGTATTTTTTCATGAAAGGTTCCCCGTCCATGCCGAGCAATACCGCTCCTTTACCTCGGACCGCTTCCGAGATCAAAAAGGATTCGCCTTTTTCATGATAGAGGGAGGTAGGATGGAATTGGTAAAATTCCATATTTTTAATCACAGCGCCTGCACGGTAAGCGCAAGCCACTCCGTCTCCGGTCGCAATCTTCGGGTTCGTCGTGTGGGAATATACCTGTCCCGCTCCGCCGCTCGCAAGTACGGTTCTCTTGGCCAGGATAGGAATCACTTCTCCGCTATGGTTGGACAATACATAGGCGCCGAAGCAGATCAATCCTTTCCTTTTCAGATGGTGGGGGGTGATCAAATCTACAAGAGTATGATATTCTAAGATTTGAATATTCGGATTTCTTTTTACGATTTCGAGCAGGGTTTTTTCGATTTCCCGTCCGGTCCGGTCGTGCGCGTGAACGATCCTACTCGTGCCGTGACCGCCTTCTCTATGCAGATCGAACGCGCCTTGGGAATCCAGATTGAACGGAACCCCGTATTCGAGGAGTTCCTTTACTAGCGCCGGGCCTTCCTGGACCAGGATCCGTACTGCTTCCGGATCGCAGAGTCCCGCTCCCGATTCCAGAGTATCACGCACATGGTCCTCAAATTTATCTCCCTCCGCAAATACGGATGCAATGCCTCCTTGCGCGTAGTTCGTGTTGGATTCGTAATCCGACTTTTTGGTGATGATGGTTACGTCGCCGTAAGGAACCAACTTTAAGGCTTGGAAAAGTCCGGTAATGCCGCTCCCGATAATCAGAAAGTCGGTCCGAATTCTTGGCATGATTTAAGTCCCCGGAAAATACCCGCGATCAGGAGATCGCGGGCTTTCGACTTCGTTTATTTGCGTTTGGCGCCCGTATTGATGAGAGCTTCCACGTAATCGATGGATCGGATCAATTGATAGTCCGGTTTGATCGGATCGTTCTTGTGTTCCTGGATGAATTTATCCGCTTTTCCGTTCGCCTTTACCCAAGTGTCCAATTTCTTTACGTCGAAATGGCTTTTCTCCTCCGCTGCGGACGGAAGCTCGGGCAAATGGTTCCACATATTTTCTTCCCTATAGTGGAAAGGAAAGCTGCCGTCTTCTTCTCCGGAAACTTCCACATCCGGTTTTACTCCTACGACTTGTATGGTGTTCCCGGAAGGGGAGTAGTACCTGGATTGGGTCAGTTTGATATAGTAAGCTCCGTTTCCGGGAAGTTCCTGCAGTTTCTGAACCGTAGCTTTGCCGAAGGAACGTTCTCCCAAGATCAATCCTCTACCGTGGTGCTTCAGTGCCGAAGCGACGATCTCGGACGCGGATGCGGATTTTGCGTTGATCAATACAGCCACCGGGAGATCCGTTAGGTCTCGGTTTCTGGCATTCGAATCTTCCGGGCTACGGTTCGGACTCTTGACGGAAACGATCAGTCCGTTCGTGATGAACATATCCGCCAGGTCTATCGCCAAGTCCAGATACCCGCCCGGGTTATTTCTAAGATCGAGCACGAGCGCTTTTAATTTCGTGCCTTTGGCTTGCGCCTGTTTTTCCAATTCCCGGAAGTGCTGTACGAATTCCTTATCTACGGAAGGATCCGATTTTACGAATCCTGTCAATTTGATATAACCGATGTACGTATGGCCGTCGAGGAGCTTGCTCGCGATGTTTTTGATTTCGATCGTATCGCGAACCACATCTATATTCAAGGTTCCGGCGACACCTTTGCGGCGGATCGTCAGGCTGACTTTGGATCCCTTTTTCCCTTTGATGCGTTCCACGACTTTGTCCAGGATCATTCCTTTGACGGACTTTCCATCCACGGCAAGGATGACGTCACCGGCACGCACTCCGGCGTTGACGGCCGGCCTTCCTTCCAGCGGGTTCTCCACTACTACTTCCTTGTTTCCGCCTCCGCTCAGGATGGCTCCGATTCCTTCGAAGCTTCCGTCCTCGATCTTGGCCATGGATTCTTCCCATACGGCTTTCAGAAACACCTGGCTATGAGGATCCAAGGAGGAAAGGTATCCGTTCGCCGCGGCAAGATAGACATCTTTGATGGAGAACGGTTCCTTGTCCTTGTTTTCCTCCGAGCCGAACGGATCTTTGAGGGGAGAAGTAGTATAATTTTGGAGATTCTTTTCTACGAAAGCGAGAACTCGATCGAAGTCCTTTTTGGAGAAGTTGGTCTGCTCCCATTTTGCGGACAGTACCGCCTTGCGGACTTTCTCCCTTTCCACCAATTTTAGGATTTCTTCACCCGACAATTTGGGTTTGTTGGCTTCTTCCTTCAGCTTTCGATCCCGAATTTTTTCCACTTCCTTATAATCCGGATCGAGCAACAGGAACTTATCTTCGGCAGAGAGCTTGAACGTTTTGCCCGGGAAAATATCGTCGGGTTCCTCGTATTTTTCCCTGTCTTTGAAATAACTTTCGGGATACATGTACAAAGGATGGGGGAGGGAGAAAAGAGCGAATACCGCCGCATCCTTGTAGGCGCGGTTTTTATCGATGTTTTTATCGATGTAGTTCCGATCAACTGTCTTGACCACGCTGTCGAAATCCTTTAGGGTAAAATCCGCGGTGGTCTTGGTGTGTCCCGAGGAAGGCTCGCAAAAAAAGATACTCGTACAGAGTACGACGGAGACAAAGGAGAAAGAGAGGGATCTCAGGCTTTTCAATTCGGTTCCTCTTGCCGGTCGGGTTGTTTTCGATCATTTTCCACCTCGTAAAGGGTCTGTCAATCCATTCCCCCGAAAAGGCGTTCCCTTCGTTTCCGGGAGAAATAAAATCGACAAAAGCAAATGACCTTGTTTCTCGTTTTTCTGAACTTATTTTTCCTGTTTTTGGGAACTCTAGGTTGCTCGTCTGTATCCGTTCCCGGAGGGGGCCGCTTCGGAGCCGAGTTGATCCAAGAACAGGCGATTCTGGATTTTTACGGAACGGAGGAAGAGAGAGCGCAATCCTTAAAACTTTTAAGATCCGCTTGCAGGTCCCTTCGTCCGGACAGAGGTTTGGCCTGTTATAATCTTTCGGTATTGTACCAATCGATGGGGGAGAAGGAACTTGCGGCCGAATATTCCCAAAGGGCAAAAACGTCGGACCCGAAGGATCCTTTGTATGCGGAATTAGTTTTTCAGAATTCCCTTTCGGATTTGAAGCCGGCTTCGGAAAACGATCGGCTGGACGAGGGGGAGCAAGCGCTTAAAAAAGCCGTCCAAGCCTGTAAAGAGGGGAAAAAAGCGGAGGCGTCCGGCTGGATTTCCCCTTTAGTTTCCTCCGGAGAGATTTCCAAGGAGACTTTGTCTCGGGGAATATTTCAGGAATGTGGAATCGACTCCGCGGTCCTTGCGACGGCAAAACCGAATTCCCGCAAACCTTCGTTAGAATATTATAAAACCCTGGAAAAAAACCATCCATACAGGAAAGTCTGGGATCTTGCGGGAGAGTTCGGAAGAAATCCCAAGGCGCCGTCGGAAAATCCAGTTACCCGATCCTGGAAGGAATTTCGGGCTTCGGTGTCCGCTAAGGATCTTCTCGGCGCCAAAAAGCATTTGTTCACGTTTCGGAAAAGTCTGGAAGATCTCTCCAAAGAAGGTCAGACTTCCAAACAATTGGCCCTCCAACTAAAGAAGGCCGCCTTTTTGCTCCTGTCCGAAGACTCCGCTTATGCGCGTTTTAAGGATTTGGCGAAAGAGCTTTCAGATACGACCGGATCGAATCCTTGATTCCTACCTCCAATGCGTAGGAGATCAGCCTATGTCCTATGGAGACTTCCTGCAATCCGGGTAGCTTGGAAAAAACGGAAAGATTGAATTGGTCCAAGTCGTGTCCCGCATTGATGCCGATCCCTTTTCCGATAAGGGAATCCGCCGCTACTTTGTAGAGTTCGAAGCTTTTTTTTCCCTTTTCGGGAGAGGAGTCGTACGCTTCCGCATAAGGTCCCGTATAGAATTCCACACGGTGCGCCCCCGTAGATTGAACGTACTTTAGATTTTCTAGATCCGTTTCCACGAAAAGGGAAACGCGAATGCCTGCCTTCCGAAAGGATTCGATATACGGCAAAAGGGATTCTCCCTCCGTTTTGAGGTTGAATCCGTGGTCGGAGGTGATCTCTCCGGGTATAACGGGAACTAACGTCGCCTGGTCCGGAGCGGCCTCCAGGACGAGATCCAAAAAACGGGGAGAGGGCTCTCCTTCTATATTATATTCTACTTTAGTATTTCCGGAAACGTTGTATTGTTTCAGAAAATTCTTCAGCGCAAAAACGTCGGATTTTCGAATGTGTCGCTCGTCTTCCCTGGGGTGGACCGTGATTCCGTGGGCTCCCGCTTCCAATACCAATTTTGCGAAATGGAGTAGGTCCGGGTGGTTTCCTCCCCGGGAATTCCGTAAGGTCGCGATTTTATTTACGTTCACGCTAAGATGGATCATTTGCACCCTTTCGCGTTCTATCTTGAAAATTCGATGGGAATTCGGAAAGTAGATTTCCAGCAGGTTTTGTGCTTGAATCCGGTTTTCGGTATTCCAGGATGGTCAATTCCAATGGCAACCGCTAAGAAAACGGCTAAGAAAAAACCGGCTCCGAAAAAGAAAATTCCGGTCAAAAAAACGCCCCCTAAAAAAAAGGTCGTGGCGAAAAAGAAGGAAATCGTAGTTTCCGCTAAGCCTGCCGCCGGTTCTTCCTCTCTCAGAAAATTCGCCGGGAGTAAAAATGCCTTAAGTCCGTTGGGTAAAAAATTCACCTGCCATACCTGCGGGACGAAATTTTACGATTTGAATAAGGAAGAAAAAATCTGCCCGAAATGCGGTGCGGACCAAAACAAGAAGCCGGTAGTGAAGAGCCGTTCGGCCCGTCCTAGGATCGAAGAAGAGGAATTCCTCGAGGACAATATCGCCGAGGACGATGCGGAAGTAGGCTTCGAAGACGAAGAAACGATTGTGGAAGAACCTCTGGAAGAAGAGGAGGACGAAGAAGAGGAGCAGGAGGAATAATTCGCACCGCTTCTCCTATCGTCATACTTGCGGCTCCTACGGGAGCCGGCAAAACCGCTCTGGTACGGGAATTGGATCCCGCCAGGTTTGAGATTCTTTCCTTTGATTCCAGACAAATCTACCAAGAACTTCCGATCGGAACGGCCTCCCCGTCTCCCGAGGATCGAAATCGCATCCGACACCATTTAGTAGAAATGATTCCCCCGTCCGAATCCGTGGACGCGGCAAAATATTCCGCACTCGCGGAAGCAGCTTTGGATTCAATCTTGTCTAGGGGAAAAATTCCCGTTTTGACCTCGGGAACCGGATTCTATTTGAATGCATTTTTATTCGGAATGTATCCCGTTCCCAAGGTGACGCCGGAGGTAAGGGATAGGGTGGAAAGAATGAATCTGGAGGAGAAAATCGCTCTTCTTCAGGAAATGGATCCGATCGCTTTCGAAAAAATTTCCCCTAACGACGAGTATCGTTACGGCAGGGCTCTCGAAGTGAATCTCATGGGAGCCAGATGGTCCGAATTAAAAATAGAGGAAGGTAGTGGCGCCCTAATAACTAGAAATTTGAATATTTTAGCAGGTTATTTTTTGGATTTGGATCGCAAAGAATTGTACGAAAGAATAGACGAGAGGGCGAGAAAAATGATTTCGGACGGCTTGGCGGAAGAAGCCGGTGCGGTCGCGGAGCGGTACGGGGAGGATTGCCCGGGTCTCTCCTCATTAGGTTATAATTTCGCGCTTGAAAATATTAAAGGAAAGTCCAATCTTGAGACATTCTTTGGGGATCTAAGCCAATCCCACAGGAATTATGCGAAGCGACAGATCACTTGGTTTCGAAAACGATCCTTTTTGATTCCGGTGAGCCCGACCCAAGCGTACGAAAATATACAAAATATATAAAACGGATAAAACCTATGTCTGCGAAAAATAATATCCAGGACCAACTTTTAAATACCGCAAGAAAGGAAAAGTTAGAGCTTACCATTTATCTTTTGAACGGGGTTCCGTTAAAGGGCAAGGTCGTAAGTTTCGATAATTTCACGATCATCCTGGAACAGGAAAACAAGCAGAGTTTAGTTTACAAGCACGCGATTTCCACCATCATTCCTTCGAAAGTGATCAAACTGTATACAGAGGAAGCCGCGAAGGAAACTCCTTCCGCTTAAATGATTCGATGGTTCGGTAGGATCCTTCTCCTTCTCCTCGTTTTAGCGGGCGCGTTTTGCCTCGCCTATCCGCTTTATGTGTTAGGAGAAGGAGAGTCCTTGGTAACCTGGTCCTCCGATTCGCGACTTCTTTCCTTCATTCGAGGGCCCGGGTTTGCCTACGAGCCTCGGGTATTTCTATTCTGGGACCATTCGGTCTCCAGAGAGGACCTTCGTGGCCTGTCCCAGGAAGTCCGGATCGAATACGATCTGTCTTCCGGATTGTTTCCCAAGGATTCGGAGGAGGGAAGCATTCTCGCCAGATTCGAGGTCAATTTTTCCCTGGAGGGAGAACATTCTAAAAAATGGTTCTCTTCCGGCGGAAGGACGGAATCAGCGAGGAGAAAATTTTTGGCGGGAATCTTCCTGTCCCAGCTCCGGGCGAGAATCGAGGATGAAAAGAACCCGAACCTAACCAAAGAGACCCTTTCCGCCTTTTTTAGGAAGGATTCCTGGCCCGGGATTGCGAATTCCTTTCCCTGGTTGACATTGGAGTCCGTACGGATATTGGAATTGAGAGTCCCAGATCCGATCGTAATCAATAATTTATTCCGAAATCCGAATTACCTTTTGGCGAAAAAGCAGGAGAAGCTAGAATCCCTCAAAAAAGCGGAATTGTTTTTGGTCCAGGAGGAGGCAAAATTGTCCGCCGCCAAGAACCGCTGGGAAGCATATAGGGATTTTTTAAAAAAGAATCCAGAAATGAAAGAGTTTGTCCTGTACGAGAGCCTGGGAGATAAGGTCGAAATCATCCTCCTTCCTACGGAATCCATTTTAGGGGATCCTAAGGCTTTGGGGAAAAAGAAACAACAAAACGCTCGAAAACCCAAAGAAGTGGAGTAGAGATGAGCCAAGAAAAACCCGTAGTATTGATTATGGCGGGGGGAAAAGGGGAGAGGTTTTGGCCTCGCTCCAGGATCTCGACGCCGAAGCAACTTCAGAAAGTATATTCAAAAAATACGTTATTAAAGGAAACCTTAAACCGGGCTTTGAACATCACGAGTCCGGATCGGATCTTTATCGGTACGAATGCCACTCTGAAAAAAGCCATCCTGACTCAGGAGAGGAATTTCCCGGAAAAGAATTTCATCATCGAACCAGAAGGGAAAAACACCGCGCCGATTATCGCGTTGGCCTCCCTTTATTTTCGCGAGATGTTCGGAGATCCGATACAGGTAGTACTTTCCGCCGATGCTTGGATCAGTTCCGATAAGGAATTTACGAAGACGATACAAAAGGCCCTGACCGAAACGAAGGAACATTTGGTTCTCTTAGGGATCAAACCGAACCGTCCGGAGGTAGGGTACGGATACATAGCGGCGGGGAAGCCGACTAAGAACGGATTCGAGGTGAAGTCCTTTTTCGAAAAGCCGGACGTAAAGACGGCTATGAAGTACATTAAGAAATCGAATTTTTATTGGAATCCGGGAATCTTTCTTTGGCGCACTAGCCTGATTCTTGAGGAATTCGCCTCCTATTCCCCTAAGATTCTGAAACCGTTGCAGGACAGATTTCCGTTTAAGAAGGCGGGAGAGTTGGGGGAGGCGTTCCGGTTGCTTCCTTCCGATCCGGTGGATATCGCGATTATGGAAAGAAGTTCTAGGATCAGAATGGTCGAGGCGGGCTTCGCTTGGGACGACGTAGGTTCCTGGCTTTCCTTGGAGAGGGTGCTCCCGGGAGATTCGCAAGGAAATCGACACATCGGTAAGGAAATTCTTTTTTATAAATCTTCCGGAAACGTTACTCAGACCCGAAAGGAATTCACCGCAATCCTAGGAGTCAACGATCTGATCGTGGTGGAAGAAGACGATGTGCTGTTTATCTCTTCCAAGCAAGGAGTCGGAGACATCAAATCGATGGTTGCCGAGATCCGTAAAAATAAAGGTTTACAAAAGTACACCGAGTAATTTTCTGGCAGGGAAGGAACCCCATAGGAGAACCGAATGCCTTCCGGTAAAAAAAGAAAGCGAAGAAAAATCGCGACTCATAAAAGGAAGAAAAAGAGAAGACTTAACCGTCACAAGAAGAAAGGCAAATAGTCCGGATTCTCATCCGGACTGATGACGACCGGGTTCCTTCGTTAAACGAATCCCGGTCTCGCCGCCCACCTCATTTTCGCAGCGGATTTCCCCCGAACCTAAAACGGATCCGAACCGACCTAAAGCAATTTTCCGAATGTACCGATAGGAACGTTGTATGACCGCGTTCCAGGATTATTCCGTTTTACGTCGCTGGTGGAAACCGGAATTCCCCCCCGCCAAAGGATATACGAAATCCTACCAAGCGAAAACGCCTGACGGAGATATCCTCCAGGGGGACTTTCATTATCATGATCGAAAGATCCGGCTCACTCTCGAAGTCGCCGGAGAAAACGGTAAAATTTACGTCTCTACCATCCGGGACGGATCCATCTTAAAAGAGACTGATTTGAGTACGGGGCGTTCTTATCCTTTGTATTCCAGATTTGCTCCGTTCCGGGATCTGATTTCCTCCCTACCGGACCGTGACGCTCTCCAAGTGGTAGGGGGGGCGTACGGTGTTTCCACGGAACCTCTCGGATTGCCGGACAGAAAGGAGGCAAAACCTTGGGAAGTCTCCACGAGGTACGACCATGTCTTCGGAATCCGTAAAACGCCGGTTTTTTGGGAAAGAATCTTCGGAGAAAGGACTCCCTCCGAACCTTTTTGGCGCCGAGTACGGAGACGTATTTGGGGGGATTTGCAAGATTTGATCGTCGGATTAAGCGCAGCATTCGGGATCTGGTATGCGTATCTGGATTTTTACCTGCTCGGCTTTTCCCTTGCGGTTTTCGGTTTGCTTTTTGGCGGATTGGACTGGATACTGAGGAAACGCGATCCGTTGTTCTTCAAGGTGATTTTATTCTTGGGAGCCGGGTCGTATTTTTATTATTACGGATACACCCGTTTCTAAGGAGGGGGAATGTCCGCCGAAATCGAACACCAATACATTCTATTCAATCTGGGGGAAGAGGAATATGCGATTCCGATCACCCTGGTGGACGAGATCATTAAGATTCATAATCTCGTAAGGGTTCCTCGTTCCAAGAACTACTTTGCCGGGATCATGGACATTCGTGGCAAGGTAGTCAAGATGGTCGACTTGACGATCAAATTGAACATCCCCAGAATTCACGAAGTGGACTATGATCGTGCGATCGTGGTCAAGATCGGAGGGGAGTCCGTCGGGATCATCGTGGACAAGGTGGCAAACGTAGCTCTCTTTCCTCCGGACACGATCAATCCTCCTCCTCCTTCCGTAAAAGGGATCTCTTCCCGTTACATTACCGGGGTCGGTAAAAAAGACGATCGATTCATCATTCTGATCGATATAGAAAAGATTCTAGGTTCGGAAGAACTTTCGGAGCTGGGCACGGCGGCAAAATGAATCGATCACGCCTGAAAGCGGGCGTTCTCCTCGTATTCCTTTTCGGAATCGGGGCGGGCGACCGGTTCTTGGCGGACGAGCAGGACCAAAGATTGGATCCTGCAGGAATCTACAAACTTCCGTACCAGGCCATTCCTCCCGCAGAAGTCGCAAAATTAAAACAAACATTATCTACGCAAGGAGAAGGAGCCGATTCGATTTCTCTTATCCGAAATCTACTGGATCCGTACTACGCACAGTTCGTGGATCCGAAGCGTACGGAGGAAGAGCGTAGACTCGGAAAGATCTTTACGGAAAAAACCGACAGGAACTCCCTCCGACTGCTGATTTTGAAAATGGTCGGGCATATCACCGACGCCGCCGTCTTGAGGGATTCTCCGATCTTGTTCGAATTGCATTCCCTTCTCGGAAAGGAATACTCCAAGAAAAAACAAAACTTCAAGGCTTTGGAAGAAGGGATCACCGCTTTGAGATACCGGGATTTTTCCCATACGGAAGAGGCGTTTTCCAAGGAGAGTAGAATCTTGGAACTTTACGATTCCGACGAAATCAAAAGAGCAAAAGGACACGGCCAGCTTAAGAAGGAATTGGAAAATGCCGGCAAGGAGTGGAATCGTGCCAAGGATCGTGTCCATGTGTTAGAAGCCGCGAACGTACGCGGAACGGAATTGATTTTCGAAGAAAACGGACAGAAGCGAAGGACTTCTTCCGCCGACCTCGCTTCCGCCAAGCAGAACGTGGGACAAACCGAGGAAAATCTGAAACGAGCAGATCTCGCGTACAAAGAGTCCTTCGAAAAAAACTATTATCCTTTTTTTAAAAAGAAATCCAGGGAAGATGCTCAGGCGGTTTTCGACTTAGCGAAACGAGTCAGGGAAGCGGAGAACGAAAACAAGGAAAGGCTGAAAGTGGTGAACAAAACCTCGGTCAGCGGCCAGGGGATATTCGTTCTCTTCGACTACAAAAGGAACACGGACTTTTTCGGTACCGCCGGACTTCTGGAGCTGGCGTTTCGTTTGGATCCAGAATATTCGGACGTGGTACTGGAGCTAGCGAAGGAATTGCGTTCCGCAGGTAAGAAGGCCAAGTCTCTGGATTTCTATCTCAAGTTTCTAACCCTTGCTTTAAAGGAGAATCGATCGGATGCGGAGATCTCGTCCGTTTACAGAGAAGTCGCTTCCTTATACACGGAATTGAAGCAGTACGTTCCCGCCTCGGATTATTACGAAAAATACCATAAGACCGAGCCGGACCCCGCGCGGAAATCCTTGTATTCCTTCGAACTCGGTTCCTTTTTCGAGAATCGCATCGGAAATTTGGAAAAGGCGAACGAATATTATTCCCTTTGGTTGCAGGAAAGGGAGAAGCAACAGGCCACGGAATCCGAACTGTCCTTTCCGGATTCCCAGGAAAGATTCCGGATGGAAGTACTTGCACATCTAGGAATTTCGAAATTATTCCGTTTTGAAAAGAAACCCGAATTGGAAAAGTCGGAACTCCTCAAAGCGGTGGCTTCCTACGATAAACTCAGGGAAAATCTGCAAAAGGAAGAGAACAAATACTCGGAAGGAAAGAAGGAGTTATTGTCCATTAAGAAGGGACTGTTGGAAAAGACCAACGACCAGGACATGGCCCAGTACAGATTAAAAAACCTGGAACTGGAGGAAGCGAAGGAGAGAATGGATGTGGTTCGGACCAAGCTGGACACTTCTCCCGGCCCGAAAGCGATGCAAAGAGCTTCCGTACTTTTCGAATACGAAAAAGATTTTCGGTCCGCCAAAAAATACAACGAAGAGATCCTGAAAGTGGGGAATCAGACGGAAATCAATCTGGCTCTAAAGAATATCGAGAGGATCAACAGGATTCTGGAAGATGGAATCCTAAGGGACCCGTATCCACGCGATCCTTTGGCGGGAGATTCCCCCTAATCGTACTATTCGGTTCTTGTTTTGGAATACTTTTTGATATCGTCGGAGTCGGTCCCGGCTTCCTCGTCTTCTTCTTGGCCGCCTTCGGGTGATACGATCCGGAATTCCACGCTATCGATCACCTCTTCGTCGTATGATACCTTGAGAAGGTATTTTCCCTCCGGCAAATCACGAAAACTTCCGCGTATGGTGGAGGTCGACAGGTCCGGACGTTTTCTGCTGACTTCGATTTCGTTGAATCCCAATTGGAATCTGCTCAGGCTGACATAGGTCGGAGCTTCCGGGTCGGGAAGTTTGGAAAATTTATAGATAAAAACTAGAGTCTTATCTCCGGGAAAGACGAGCTTTTCGCGAGTTAAAGTGAATTCGCTGACGTGAGTCATTTTCTTTTCCAGAAAATCCAATTGGTCCTCATCCAGCAGAGCCCATCCGAATTCACCTTTCATCCCGAGACAGGTCCCGAAAAAAAGAGAGAAAAGTAGGACGGAGAGCGCTCGGAGGAGATTTCTTTTCATCTCTTTTCGGAATCGTTCGAGTTCAGGATTTTGGCCCGATCGGAGATGTCCTTTTCTCCTCCGGAAGAATTCTGAGGAAAGTCCTTAAAAACGACGGTAAAACGAGGATGTTTCTCGTGGAAAAAAACGCTGCGCAAGGTACGGAAAAGCAGGTACCCCAAGAGTAAAAAGAGTAGGAATTTCATCCTGAAATCATTCTTGGAGCGAATCGGAATCCGGCAATCCGATTTCGAAAATCTTTGTCAGATAAAGCCGGACTCGCTATAGATATATCGTTTGAGGTTTTTGTTTTCTTCTTCCGTTTTGGCGATTTTGGCCTTTACCGCGTCTCCGATGGAAACGATTCCCACCAAGCGATTGCCGTCGAAAATCGGCATGTGACGGATCCTTTTTTTTAGCATGATTGCCAGCACGTCGTCCACTTGATCACCCGGTGTCATGGTAGTCAATTGGGTAGACATGACTTCACCGACGGTCTTATCGAATACTTTTTCCCGATCGGTAGAGGAGAAATGAAGTAGATCGCGTTCAGTAAAAATTCCGGCGAGTTTTCCACCGTTTAGGACAATGACCGACCCGATGTCATACTTGGTCATGAAGCGAACCGCTTCCCAAACGGTTGTTTCGGGTCCCACGGAAAGAATCTTTTGGTCCTTCTTTTCCAAGATTTCCTTAACTAGCATGATAACCTCTGGGCTAGAGTCTATTTCCGTAGAGATCCGGATTCAAGGATTTTTTATCGATTCTAAACGAGCAGGAAAAGAAAGTGAAAGGCGAATCTAAGGGAATTTGAAGGAATTTTTCGTAAAATAGGTCAGAATCAGAGTCACCTTTTCGAGAAATTCTAAAATATGCCGAACCGAAAAACGGAAGAAGGAAAAAAAGGATTTCCCAATTCCCTCTAACGTGGAAGGATATCGAAGAGGGGAAGAAGTCTCCGTTCGGGGCTAAAAAAGCAATCATTGATAAACGACTTATGAGCCCAACTTCTTCCGAGCAACCGAACATACTCATCGTAGAGGACGAATGGTTGCTTTCCTTCAACCTCCAAAAGACCCTCCAAAATCTAGGTTATCGTGTCGCGGGAGTCGCCGCGAACGGACAGGACGCTCAGACGCTTTTTAAGGAGACCGATCCGGATCTGGTATTGATGGATATTTCCATCGAAGGGGATATGGACGGAATTCAAACCGCACAAACCATCCAGAGAATCAAGGACGTCCCGATCGTATTCATGACGGCATACACGGACGATTCCACTTTTATGCGTGCGATGGATTCGGCGTCCACATACGCGTACATTACGAAACCGTTTCAGAATCACCAACTCAAATCGTCCATTGAGATCGCTTTACGACAACAGAAGCGCTTTGGACAGGTAAAGGAAAGCGGAAACGAGTATCGCAACGTGATCCAGAGCATATCCGAGGGAGCAGTTTCCCTGGACGAGGACGGCAAGGTGATCTTCCTGAATCATGCCGCCGAGGAGTTAACCGGTTGGAAACTTTCGGAAGCGATGGGACAGTCCGGGGATCAGGTACTTTCTTTTATCCAAACCCAGTTCGGAGAATCCGAAGAGGATTATTCCGATTGGGGAAATAATCTCCGCTATATTCCGGCGGTACTCGTTCGTCTCGACGGTAAGAAAGTTCGGGTCGGATTCCGAGTCTCTCCCATCAGAGACGAGAAAGGCGGCATTATCGGAAGCATCATCACGTTTTCGGAACTTTCCCTTTTGACGGTCTCCGAACAGAGAATTTCCGAAATGGAAAAAGTGATCCAGTCGGAAATGCGGTTGGATTCGATCCAAAAGTTGGCGGCGGGTATCGCTCACGAGGTCAACAATCCGCTCATGGGGATTATCAATTACGGAAACATTATTCGTAATCACAAGAACGTCGAGGCCGACATCCGGAATTACGCTAGGGTGATCATAGAACAGGGAGAAAGGATCTCCGGGATCGTTCGGAACCTGATTCTTTTCTCCAAGTCCGATAACGAAGAGGCTACTTGGGTACGGTTCGAAGAGATCGTTTCGACTGTGGAGGGAATGATTTCCGCTCTTCTCCAATCCAAGAATCTGGAACTTAACAAGGATATTTCCAAAGAGTTGCCCGAACTCTACCTAAAACAGAGTCAGATCAAGGAAGTTCTTTATTATTTACTTTATTATTATGTGGCCGCGATGGCTGCACAGGGAGGAATCCGACTTTCCGCTAAATTCCGTCCTCGGGATAAGGAGGAAAAGGCGGAGGATTCCATTCTTGAAATTCGGGTATCAGGATCCTCCTCACTGGAGATCGATCCTGATAACGCTTTTCAGCCTTTCGAAATCATACAGTCGGATGATACCCGGGTGGGTATGGGGTTGTCCGTATGTTACGGAATCATTCAGTCCAATCGCGGAAGATTATTGATTCGGAAATCCCCTTCCGGGACGGACTTTATCGTTCGTTTGCCCGTTCCCTGCCGTTAGATTTTGCCGGAATTCTTAGGGAGGAAAAGCGATGGAAATTTTCGGCTTTTCCAAAAAACTGGGCACCAAGATCCAAATCCATTAAGGTAGCAACAGGAATGTTAGACAAAATCAAGAGCGCACTCGGCGGAGAGGCGGATTTCCTATTGAATCACGTATCTACGACGATTTCCAAGGAATCCCTCACCATTCCGAGTCCCTCCTATGTTGACGATATTTTTTCCAAAACCGACAGGAATAATTCGGTTCTGCGTAATTTGCAGTCCATTTACAACACAGGTCGCTTGGCAGGTACGGGATATCTATCCATTCTTCCGGTAGACCAAGGAATCGAACATAGCGCAGGCGCGTCGTTTGCTAAGAATCCAGCTTACTTCGATCCGGAAAACATAGTGAAACTCGCGATCGAAGGCGGCTGCAATGCTGTGGCATCCACTTTGGGCGTACTGGGATTGGTTTCCAGAAAATACGCGCACAAAATTCCGTTCGTAGTAAAGATCAATCACAACGAACTCCTGTCTTTTCCGAATAAGTTCGATCAGATCCTATTTGCGAATGTGGAACAAGCTTTCGATATGGGTGCTGCAGCCGTCGGCGCTACGATTTATTTCGGTTCCGATGAGAGTTCCCGTCAAATCCAGGAGATTTCGGAAGCCTTTCATCGTGCACACGAACTCGGTTTGGTGACGATTTTGTGGGCATATCTGCGGAACGATTCCTTTAAGACAGACAAAACCGATTATCATATCGCGACGGACTTGACCGGACAGGCCAATCACCTGGCAGCCACGATAGAAGCGGATATCGTCAAACAAAAACTTCCGGAAACCAATGCCGGCGGATTCAAGGATCTGAAATTCGGAAAGAAAGACGACAAGATGTATACGGATCTGAGTTCCGAGCACCCGATCGATATGGCAAGGTACCAAGTAGCGAACTGTTACATGGGTAAGATCGGACTGATCAACTCCGGAGGACCTTCCGGCTCGAATGACTTGGGAGACGCGGTAAAAGCGGCAGTGATCAATAAGAGAGCTGGGGGCATGGGTCTGATTTCCGGACGCAAGGCTTTCCAAAAACCGATGAAGGACGGAGTCGCGCTTTTGAACGCTATCCAAGACGTATATCTGTCCAAAGAAGTCACCATCGCTTAACTCCTCTGCAGGGAAAGCGGACGGACATTTCCGAGGTTCTCCGAATTGTCCGCTCGCTTTCCGGCCTTCTCCGAAAAGAAAACTTACTTTAGAATAGGGTCACGTACCTGACTTCCGATCTATATTCGCGCATCACAGCACCTCCGGCCGCGATCGGTCCATACGTATTCTTGAAATTGAATCCCGCGGAAGCGGACTCTCCGGACGGGGTTTCTATGACGTTGTGCTTTGCCCAGTTGCGGCCGGTAAGATAACTGTGAGCCAGTTGGAGTGCATAGATCCAAACGGTGAGTCCTAGAGCGGTATGTCCGTCGGCGGAATATCTGTGCTCCTGGTTCTTGATGGAATTCAGACTTTCCAGCTTAGAAATCTGATCCTGCTGTATAAACAATTGGGCCGTCGCGGCAGGTAATGTCGCATTTACTTGGGAGTATATTAAAGGATCCTTAAATATTAGATCGTTCGTCTTTTCCTTATATTTATCGGAACGATCGTGGGCGGCCCGATCTAGGCCGACATAGGCCAGTAGAGAGAGGACAAAAAAAGTCTGGTAAGTCCGCGCATAGCCGTTTTGCTTCATGTGGCTCAGCCCCCAACCCGGTAGTATCGCGGCTCTCCAGACGGGATCCCAGGGACTGCGTTTCGCGGTGATGTATTCTTCCCAAGTGGCGTCCTGCTCTTCGAGGTATTTTTCGACCAAGGCCAGTCGTTTTTGAACGATCTTATAACTGTTTTCCTTGATCATCTGCTCTAGTACGATTGTGTCGAGCTGCTCCTCTTTTTCCGTCTTCTTGCCTTCCTTGTTCAATTTTTTCTTTTCGGCCTCGACGATTCTGTTTATTTCTGTCTCGTCCTTTACATCCTTGAATATTATTTTCAGGATCAGGTTTTTGGGAATCGATTGTTTCTTATCGTCCTTTAGGACCACGACTTTATCCGTCGACTGGTCGATTACGGTTCCGTAAATTCTATCCCCATTCTTATATAGAATCGTTTCCGCCCATAGATTTTCGACGCAGAGCGGGGATAACAGAAGAACGGATAGAAATAAATTATTTACTAAATTGGGAATCTTGAATTTCGACATAAAAGACCGGCCTGAAAACAGAGGACCATTCTTTTGGATTCCTTATTCAAAGGACGTCAAGTGAAAAAAGAAGGGATGAAACGGAAAGGTTCTCTTTTTTGATTTGCGGAAGAAGCCGGGAATCGATACATGATAGTTATGCGTTTTTGGCGAAAGGTTTCTACCGTTTTAGTCGGAGTGGTTTCCGCCTTATTGCCGTTGCAAGATACATCCTCGTTCACGGATCCTTATTTTCCGAGAAGCCTCCATACAGATCGGATCCTAGTCGTAGAAGATTCTTCCGCAAGTAAAGAGTCCAAGCAAAAAGATTTGGAAGGTAAAAAGCAGCAAAAGGGGTGTTGCCGTATCCGGTACCAGGGGGGAGGGTTCGATTATTTTCCTTCCACTGAAGAGGAATGTGTGAAAAAGCCGGGATATCATAGTTACCTGAAAGATTCCCCGATCTGCTTTCAATCGCTCTGGGACTGACCTTTACAGAATCCGAACGGAAACCTTTTTACTGTAGGGAAATTTTCAGTCGGTTCAAAACGGCTCTCAACCCTTCGCTCGTTTTGATTTCCACGGGAATTCCTTTGGATTTCAGTTCCGCCAGTAATTTCAGGATTCTGTTCAAAATGAGGGAAGGGATTGCGACTACGCTTTCCAGGTTCAACTCGACCGACTTGGGATTCACATCCTGGATTTTTGCGAGAATCAATCCGATCTCTTCCGTTTCGACAGAACAAACGTTTCGTGTAAAGACGATCCGAAACCGGTTCTGATCCGGATATAGATTCGTCTCTGGAAACTGAATAACGGAGGAAGCCATGGTTTCTTACCAAAATTTCCGCAGTTAGTCGATTCAGGATACTAAAAAACGAAAGCCTTTTTGGTAGAGTAGAACAAAAAAGGAATCTTTGGTAAACGAAATGGTCCGATTGTGTCATCTTGCATGAATTCTATTCGTAACTTGTCGGTTTTGCGTTTGCGATCTCGGCTCCGGAGCAAAGGGATAAGGTTCCGTTTTCTTTTTCTCTCTTTGTTTCCGTTAGGGGTTTTATTCTCTTTTTTACCGTATTATCCTCCTTCTTTTCGCATTCCGACGGTTGGTCTTGGAATCATCTGGATTCTCATCTCGTTTTTTCGGTCTAGATTCGCACTCTTTCTACTCTTCGCTTCCTTGCCTCTTTTCGGAAACCATCCGGGCGGCAGGTTCATGGAGATTTTCGATTTTTTATCGGTCGTTTGGATTCTGGGAGTTTTTTTCAGAAGCAGGCGAGCAGATACTCGCGTTTTAACGTTTTTGAAAAGTCGAACGGGCTTGGTTTGTCTCGGTTTGATTTTTACCGGAGTCTTAGGAACGTTCTGGCAGCCGGAGATTTGGAAAGATTGGGAACATTACCATCTTTCTCCCTATTTCTTCTTTCGGTCCGGAGAGCTTGAACCGTTTTTTCCGTTTAGGACGGTTTTTTCCACATTCGTTTCCGTAATACTGTTTCTTTGTATCGGCGTGACGGAAAAGAAACCAGCTTTGCGGATCGGAAATACCGTGATCGCGGGAGTGACTACTGGATTTGCGATTTCGATCGTGCTAGGAATCGGCGAATTTCTTTCTCCGAAAATATCCTTAATTTTAGATTTTTATCATATTTGGTTGGGAGGATATGTGGATCGGGATTTGTCTCATCGGGTTCTCCCTTTGGTGCCCGATTTCCAGTCCCGCAGTATCCAGTCCTTATTTTGGAACAGAAGTTGGTTCGGAATGTATCTAGTGGCTTGCTCGCCGTTCGTTTTTCTGGCCATCCGTTCTTTCGTTAAAAAGGGAAGCTCGAATCTTCGGAAATTTTTCCTAGTCCTATTCCCGATCCCGGTTTTCTTTGCCATCTTCGTTTTGGTGGGTGCAAGAGGACCTTTTTTCTCCTTGTTCGTCGGAGGTTTACTGTTTTCCGTCCTGCAGTTTTTCGCGCATCGGAAGAGGTTCCCGTTCGGTACCGAATTCGCGCTTTTTACAGTCGTTACGGCGATCTCTCTTTCCGTCCTGTTTCCGTTGGTATTTGCAAAGACGGAATTTTTCCCGGGCTTGGGAGAAGAGCGAAAGGAACTTTTTTCCGCCGGATTGCTTCTACTCCAAGAATCGCCGGTCTTCGGCTGGGGGATGGAGTCGTACGGATGGGCCAATGAACAGGTATTAAAGGAAGAAGGCGAAGGCACGAGGTTGCATTCGACCCACAATCAAATCCTGCAAATCGCGGTGGGGACGGGGTTATCCGGTTTGTTTCTGTATCTGTTTCTTTGGGGAGGCGCCCTCTATAGAGGGATCCGTTTTGCGACGAAGAAAAGAGGGGGAGCGCATCGGATTTTGGTTTCGGCCGCGCTCGGAATTTTCGTATACTCCTGGTTTCAGGAATGGTTTTTTTTGAGATCGACTCAGATCCTATTTTGGATTCTTCTATTATCCTTAAACGGTAAGAGAAGGGGGGGGGCCATTGGTCCGAAAATTTACGTCCCTATCATACTTTGTCTGACTGTTTTAGGCCTTCCTTTTTTCGGACAGCCTCTCTCCCGTTTCGGTACTTTTTTCCCTCCGGATCGGATCAGCGAATCCTATATTCTGGAAGGAGAAGGGAGCATGAAAATCGGGAGTCCCGGACGGATCTTCCTCGGAGGCGATCTCGGTTTCCGGCAAGAAGGCGCGGATCGAAAAAGGATCTTTCGCTATACGATCCAAGAAAAAAAGACTGCCGTCCTGGAACTGGAACCGGGAGAAACCCGCGAGATCGTCCTATCGGTGGGAATCCTCAGATGGGATTGTAGTATCGATTCTATGTCTGCGACTTCGGCTCCGTATTTCCGGAAAACGGACCTTTTGGGTCCGGCTCTCGATCCGGAACCTCGCAAGTTATGCTTACGATTTTCCCGAAAAGACAGTCTTTGATTTCCTCAAGGAAATTTGGTTTTGTTCCATTGGATGAGACCCACCTCGTCCAACTGACAAGATTCGTAGATGACGTAGGAGCCTAAATCGATCGGTTGGGGAGCGGTGTTGCATGTCGCATATAGCTGGACGGACTGGGCGAATTGTACATCCAAGCTCACTCCTATGTTTCGGATCGTAGAGGTGCATTTGTCCAAAGAGGATTGGGTATATACGACCGTATCCGAAATTTGGAGGTTCTGAAGTTTTGCCAATAGACTCTTGAAAGCCAAGGCATCATACCCGCTGAGACGCGTACTTCTGGCTCCTCCGTAATTCGTACAGCTCGGAGGATTTATGAGGAGAGGATACACTTGCGCAACGAATAGATCGTTTTCGTCGCTGACAGCTTCTTTGATCTTTAACTTCGCGTCGCTTCCTTTCACGCCTCCCGGACCTGCATAACCTAGATTATTGCATTGAAAAAGGAGGAATAAAAAGACGGGAAGAGCCCGATATAAAACGATTCCGGAAAACTTTTTCATTACCGATTTTCCTCAATGGTGTTCTGAATCCTTTCAGGGAGGAGCCGAAATTTTTGTCAAAAAATTATAGGTGAGTCGGATCCGAAATCAACCTCTTTTCTCTCAATGTAGAATCTTTTTTATCGGTAAGGAATTCCGGAGTTTACATACTCCTGCGATATTGCCCGCCTACTTCGTAGAGCGCCGAAGTCATTTGTCCGAGAGAACAGACTTTTCCCGCTTCCATGAGTTCGTTAAAACCGTTGGAATCCGATACACAGGCCTCCTTCAATTTTTTCAGAGCCTCCGTCGCCTCCGAACGGTTTCGGTATTGGAACGCTTCCAGGTGATCGATTTGCGCCTTCTTTTCCGATTCCGTGGAACGTATCACTTCCTCGGGTAATACGGTGGGAGATCCGTCCTTTCCGAGAAAAGTATTCACTCCGATCACGGGAATTTCGCCCGTGTGTTTTAAATGTTCGTAATGAAGGGATTCTTCCTGGATCTTATTCCGCTGGTACATGCTCTCCATCGCTCCCAACACTCCGCCTCTTTCGGAAATTCTCCGGAATTCCGTCAGGATCGCTTTTTCGACCAGGTCCGATAACTCTTCGATGATAAAGGCCCCCTGCAGAGGGTTCTCATTTTTGGCCGATCCGAGTTCCCGATTGATGATCAGTTGTATCGCCATCGCCCTTCTAACGGATTCTTCCGTTGGAGTGGTGATCGCTTCATCGTATGCGTTCGTATGGAGACTGTTGCAATTATCGTAAATCGCATATAGAGCCTGGAGAGTGGTTCGGATATCGTTGAACGCAATTTCTTGGGCGTGTAACGATCTTCCCGAAGTCTGTATGTGGTATTTCAACATCTGGGAACGTTCGCCCGCTCCGTATTTCCTTTTCATCGTCTTGGCCCAGATTCTCCTCGCGACTCGACCGATCACCGCATATTCCGGATCAATTCCGTTCGAGAAGAAGAAGGAAAGGTTCGGCGCAAAATCGTCTATCTTCATCCCGCGGGAAAGATAGTATTCCACGTAAGTAAATCCGTTTGCAAGAGTGAAGGCCACTTGGGTGATGGGATTCGCTCCCGCTTCGGCGATATGATAGCCGGAGATGGAAACGGAATAGAAGTTTCGTACCTTGTTGCGGATAAAATGATCCTGAACGTCTCCCATCAGTCTGAGTGCGAATTCCGTGGAGAAAATACAGGTGTTTTGGGCTTGGTCCTCTTTTAGGATATCCGCTTGGACGGTCCCTCTCACCGTAGAAAGCGTATCCGCTTTGATCCTTTCATACGTCTCTTTTTCGAGAATCCGATCTCCGCTCACTCCTAAGAGTAGGAGTCCTAAGCCGTCGTTTCCTATAGGAATCTGTCCTTCGTATTTCGGGAGCGGAACGCCCTTTGCCAGATAGATTTCCTTCATCTTGGATTCTGTGCGTTCCACCAATCCTTGGGCACGAATGTATTTTTCGCAGGATTGATCCACAGCGGCGTTCAAAAAGAAGGATAGTATCATCGGAGCGGGGCCGTTGATCGTCATGGAGACGGATGTGCTAGGCTTACATAAGTCGAATCCGGAATAGAGTTTTTTTGCGTCGTCTAACGTAGCGATGCTGACTCCGGAGTTTCCGATTTTTCCGTAAATGTCCGGCCTAACGCCGGGGTCTTCGCCATAAAGAGTCACCGAATCGAAAGCAGTGCTCAGTCTTTGTGCCGGCATTCCCAGACTTACGTAATGAAATCTTGCGTTTGTACGTTCCGGACCGCCCTCGCCCGCGAACATGCGGGTCGGATCTTCTCCGGTCCGCTTGAAAGGAAATACCCCTGCGGTAAAAGGGAATTCTCCCGGGAAATTCTCCCGGAAGGACCAGCGCACTCTATCTCCCCAGCTTTTGAATTTCGGGACGGAGATTTTGGGGACATCTATATTACTTAAAGATTTTGTGAAATTCGGAACCTGTATCTCTTTGTCGCGAACGGTATAGGTGAAATACTTTCCGGAGTATTTCCGGATTTTCTCTTCCCAACCGTTCAGGATGGCTTTCGTTTCCGGATGGAGTTTCGATTCCCGCACGGAATATTCCGACTCGAGCGCAGAGGTATCCGCGTCGCGCTCTTTCAGCACATCAATAGCTCCTTTGATCCTGTACAATACTTCCGCCGCGGCCGCTTCCTTTTCCGTAAAGGATTCGTATTCGTCACAGGTTTCCGCAATTTCCGCCAAATATCGTTGGCGATCGGGTGGAATGATATGGATTTTCAGACTGCTTTCCTGAGTGACTGCCAAACCGGATTTCCATTCCAATCCGAATTTCGAATTCAGAACCAGGACCAAAGACGCGTATAGGTTATTGGTACCGGGATCGTTGAATTGGGAGGCAATCGTCCCATAGACGGGCATTTTTTCCGGGTCGGTCGCCCAGTCTTGTCGGGAACGCTGGAATTGCTTTTGAACGTCTCGGATCGCGTCTTTGGCTCCACGCTTATCGCATTTATTCACCGCGATCAGATCCGCATAATCGATCATGTCGATTTTTTCCAATTGGGTGGCCGCGCCGAACTCGGGCGTCATCACGTAAAGGCTGACATCCGCCACTTCGGTGATTTCGGAATCGCTTTGCCCGATTCCGGCGGTCTCCACCACGATCAGATCGAAATCGGAACTTTTCAGGATTTCTATACTTCGTTTCACATTCTTGTTTAACGCGATATTGGCCTCCCGAGTCGCAAAGGACCTCATATAAACCCGAGGATGAAAGATGGAATTCATCCTGATTCGATCACCTAACAGCGCTCCGCCGGTCTTTCTTTTGGAAGGATCGACGGATAGGACCGCCACGGATTTGTCCGGGAAATCGGACAGAAAACGTCTTACGAGTTCATCCGTCAGGGAAGATTTTCCCGCTCCTCCGGTCCCAGTGATTCCCAACACAGGAATATTCTTGGAGGCGGGAGGAAAATTCAACTTTTCGGAAGTCCGAGCGGGAGCTAGGTCCGAACTCTCCACCAAAGAGATGGATTGAGCGATCGCGATCGGATTCCGGAGTTTTAAGGCGGAATGCAGATCTCCGTTAAACGTGAGAGGAGGGGAAAAATCGGATTTGCTCAGCACGTCGTTGATCATGCCTTGCAGTCCTAAATTGCGTCCATCGTCGGGGGAATAAATCTTGGAAACTCCGTATTCTTCCAGTTCTTTAATTTCATTCGGGAGAATGGTTCCTCCTCCTCCCCCGAATATCTTAATATGACCAGCGCCTTTCTCGCGCAACAAGTCGATCATATATTTGAAATATTCCACGTGGCCGCCCTGATAGCTCGTCACCGCTATTCCTTGCACGTCTTCCTGGATCGCACAATCCACGATTTCCTGGACGGATCTATTGTGACCCAAATGAACCACTTCCACTCCGGAAGACTGCAGAATCCTTCTCATAATATTTATGGATGCATCATGACCGTCGAAGAGCGACGCCGCGGTCACGAATTTGAGTTTGTGTTTGGGTCTATAGATTTCGGTTTCCATTCGAGGAATCCTCCTGGGAATTCGGGAGATCTGCTCCGGAAAGTTCCGCCACCCTGCGCTCCAATTCTTCCGTGAGGAGTTTGGCGGAGCGCTTAAGGGGCTCGTTCGGAAATTCGGCAGGGAAAATCGGTCGGCCTATCTTATATACGATCTTCGTCTTAAACACTTTCCCCGTCAGGAACGAGTCTAATTTCGTCATTCTCCAAGCTCCGTGTATCCCCGAAGGTATGATGGGAACCCCCGCGCGGATCGCGATTTTTGCGGCCAGGGCTTTGAAGGATCCTAACTTTCCGTCTTCGGATCTGGTGCCTTCGGGATATACGGAAATCAACTCTCCTTTTTGGACGAGATCGACCATGTAATTTTCCAGGTCTTCGTAATATTTTGCGGCCGATTTCGAGTCCGTAATATTATGTGATCTTAATATAGGAACTCCTCCCCAGTTTAACAAGGTCTTTCCCTGGTATCCTCCGATCGCGTCGAAGGTCGTTTTTAATCCGGCTTTTACCAGACTTAACGGAAAATGTTCGAAAGACGGGTCTTTGAGCAATTCCAAAAACGGTTCTTGAGGATGAAAGAGTTCATATTTACCTAAATATACGATTTTTCTGGAAACCGCCGTGCCTTGTACGATGACGTCCAAGTTGTCGGTATGATTCGAGACGATCACTCCTCCGCTCGATTCCGGTACGTTTTCCACTCCCTGAACCTCCACATCATAAATGAGATTCATCAAGCCTTTCAAAAATATTCTGGCGTATTCCCTGGGAATCAGAAACAGACTTTCCAATTCTCCCGGTCGAGGCGCGCTTTCGTTCATGCGGATCCTTATTCTCGAGACTCGAATTACGAAAACGGGGAAAGCGGTTTCGTATCCCAAACGTCAAGTTAACAAACGTTCATTTCATCTTTCGCTTTCGATTCATGCTACTCTTCCGCCTTCCAACCTTCAACCGAGATTTTTTCTTTCGAAACCAATTCTTATGGGAAACCTATCAATCGTTCGGAATTACGGGATCCCTTTTCGAAGACCGAAAAGCTTTTGATTCGGCTTTCCACTTTTATAAATTGGCTCTATGAATTGGACGAAGATCCCCATGAACGAAACGATGTTCGGTAACTCGGTATTGGAAGCCATGCACGGAACTTTCTTGGATTCCTTGCTAGGGCCGCTTTCCGTTTTGTTCCATTATCTAGGTTCGACCGCATTCTTTATGGCGCTCGTTTCCTTCATCTATCTCTGTGTGGATCGTAAGATCGGAATTCGGATGGCTTTAGGATTGATGCTTGCGGGGATCCTGAACGGAAGTTGCAAAGCGATCTTTCAATCGTCTAGACCGGTCGGTTTGCCTTTCGCTCAGGAGCTGGGAATTTCGGAAAGTTCGTACGGATTTCCGTCGGGACATGTGCAGACAGCGGTGGTGCTTTACGGAATTTTATTTCTGCATATAAAATCGAATTTTATAAAACGGCTCGGTGTGTTTTGTATTTTCCTCATGCCCATCGCGAGGATGTATGCCGGCTTGCATTATCTAGGAGATGTTATCGGCGGTCTGATCCTCGGAGTCCTGGTCCTTTTCGGAACGGAACTCTGGTTGAAAGTCCGCCCGGATATGTTAGAACCGGATTTTTCCGGCGTCGATCTCGGTTCCTCCTCTAGGCTTAAATCCTACAGTCTGTTGTGGATCGCGCTGACGATTCCGAGTGTGTTGCTCCTGGAAGAAGGCGGTACGAGGGAAGCCGTCCACTCCTGGGAGCAAGTGGTATCTTCGTCGGGGGCATTGGCTGGATTCGGAATCGGGATCCTTTCGAATCGTGCCCGAGGGTTGGATTGGGGGCCTGCGAAGGACCGAATTTCTTGGGGGGTTCGGATGGGGATGGTCGCGATCGGCATTCTGATCCTTTACGTTCTTTTGGGGCGGATATTCGCTTTCCTTTTCCCGGAAAATCCGGTTGCCAGATACCTAAGGTATGGGATCGTTTGCTACTATATCGGCCACCTTTCCCCCTTCCTCTTGAAAAGGATGAGAGGCGGAATCTATCTGCTTTAAAGAATGTCCCGCCTATCGGATACCATGAAAGTTTTACCGGAGATCGTCAATCGTCTCCGAAGTTCCGGGTTCCTACGTTCCTTCTTTTCCGTAGGCGGTTCCAAGGTTCTCGCTTCCCTTTTGAATTTCGTCTTCATGGTGTATTCCGTACGGATTCTGAGCAAGAACGAGAACGGGATTTTTCAATACTATTCGGGATTCCTGCCCGTACTCTTAACGGTCGCGGAATTCGGCCTCCCTGCCGCCTTGGTGAAATACCTTGCTCCTTTGACGGAAGACAAAAAGAAGATAGGAGTCCTTCTGGCCTCCTCCTTATGGATCAAATGGGGAGCTTTTGCCGCCCTAGCGATCGTTACCGGATTTGCGACCCTTCTTTTGCGCGAAAATGCCCTGGCTGCTTTCCTGCTCGTGTTCGGGAGTTTTGTCCTTTCGTTTAACAGCTATTTCGAAAGCATTTTCGTCTCTTTCGGGCAATACCAATCTTTGTCCGTTTGGTATCCTTTACCGAACCTTTTCAGACTCGTGATCCTGTATTTTGCGGACCAATTTACGGATAGAGCATTAAATAATCTGGATATACTCGCGATATTCACCACCGCACCGGCCTTTACGATCCTTCTTTTCTTTTTCCTATTTCCTAGGGAAAAGTTGGAATGGCAAGGCGGGAAAGAGGAGATCAGAGTCCAGATCGGGGAACTTACTTCCTTTAATCGATACGCGTTCTTGGCCTCCTTGTTTGCGATCATTTCGGATCGCATGGAATTGTTTTTTTTGAATCGGTACCATTCCAACGAAGCGGTGGCCTCTTACGGTACCGCGTTGCAGCCTTTCAGCGGATTCGTGATCCTGTTTTCCGTACTGAATTCGATGATCTATCCCAAACTTTCCAGATTAACCGAAAGCGAGGATTTTGCGAAATTTTTGGGTCGTACGATTCTGATGTCATCTGGGGTTGCCCTACTTTTGGTTCCCTGGGTTTTGCTTTCGGACTGGGTGTTCGCTGCTTTGTTTTCCGGGAAATATCCGGAGTCGGTTCCCGTCTTTCAATTGCTATATCCGAATTATCTCCTCCAGTTGGTTTTTTCCCCCCTTGGGATGGCCTTATTCGCTCTAGGCCAACCTAGAATTCTCGCATTATTAGCGCTGGTCCGAATGCTATCCGGGTTAGTCTTGGATAATCTTCTGATTCCGGAATACGGACCCATGGGGGCCGCGGGAGCCTTTTTTCTAGGTCAGATTCCTTCCTGGCTGATCCTGAGCGGTTATTTTCTCGCCTATTATCGGCCTACGATTAAGTGAGCCCGTCCCAGTATATTCGATTTTTTTTATGTACTATTCTTTTGCTCCCGGGTATGGGGATCTTCGGCGATTCCTATCCGAAATATCGTCTGGACGACTCTTCTTTATTAAACGACGGTAATATTCCCGTACTTTCCGTCGGGCGTTTTGCCCGCACTCAGGAGGATTCAAGTAAGATCCGTACGAAGTACGGTTTCTACGTCGACCCGTACGTTTTCGGACGCTCCTTTTCGCAAAAGGGAGGAGTACTGTCCGACCAGGCGCGGAAAACTTCCGCTAAGGGAGTTTTTAGTCCCGAGTTCGGATGGATCGGAGGCTCCTCTCGTTGGGAAGCGATGGTTTTGGCTTCTCCTTATCTGACGTATATGGAAAAGGAGGATTCCAGGGCCCAAACCTACAAATTGACGGACGGGGAAGCAATCGCCTCTTTAGGATTGAATCTTTCTTTTCTTTCTCTCAGAATCGAAGGGGGAAGGGGATTCCAGCGTCTGGACGGCGCGGGCTTTCTATTCGCAAGTCTCGCGAATTATGCGGAATTCGGTTGGTCCATAAAATCCCTGAACTTGAAAGGGAGTCTCCTAGGATTGGAATTCCAGTCCCGACTTTCCTATCTTCCGAGGGAGGACTCCGAATCTCCTCTTTCGGTCAGGGGAGGGGATCTGGTTTGGGAACCGCACAAACTGTGGAAACGTCTGCGATTCTTTCATTACCAATATTCCGAACCTAGGCAGGAAGCTGTTCCCGCTTCCTTCTTTCAAACAGCTCAACCGTTCCAGGCTTACGGTTTTTATAGATATTCCGGAACGGAATTCGAGTTTTTGAAATGGCAGGAATGGAAGTGGGAAGGTTCTTTTTTCCACCTAGAAGGAAGGAGGGAAAATGGAAAGGATGCAACCGATTCCTACCATACGAGGCAAACTACGAATTCTTTTCTAGCCACCGTATCGACCACCTATGAAACCGGTCCTGTTTCGATTTTCGTACGAGGCTTGTATTCCAAGTCGGACCGGACTTTCAGGACGGACAACCGATCCGACGGATTTGCCGGAATTAAAGGGGATCCTAGAGGATTTCTGGCGCCAATCTCCATATTGTTGCTCCGGGATTTTCAGGCCAAGCAGGACGCTCCGTTTGCGGGAATCGATTCCTACCGCAAACCCGTTTATGAAAACGACGGTCTTCAATACTACCAAGCCGGATTGAGGAAGGAACTTTCTCAAGGATGGAGCGCGACCCTGGCTACAGGATTAGGAATTTCTTATATAGGTCGCGGCCTGGAGCTGATCGCGGCAGGGGGCTGGAAAGGGGAAGTAGGCTTCGCACTTTTGGGGGCCGCTTATGCGTGGGTCAAGCCCGGTCAGGACGAATCCGTATTGTTGGACGAAATCAAAAGGCCGATGGCCGTCCGAGAATATTTCCGGTGGTATGCCAGTGCAGGAATCCGATTTTAGCTTTTCGCGAGGATCTGTGTCTGTAGTTTTTTAATGAACGTGACCTTATTGCCGCGTTCGTTATAATCCAAAGAATCCACGTTCATTCTCACCAGGAAGATTCCTCTTCCGGAAAGTTGGCTCGCGTTCGGATCGTTTACAGGATCGGGAACCCTGTCCGGATCGAACCCTTCTCCATTATCCTCCAGAACGACCACGACCTGCTTGTCGTCGTAATCGATCTGCACTTCGATCCAATCCTCCCGCGATTCGCAGATTCGGTCCACATAGGCGAAATAATCGCTTTCTCTGAACATGAGTTCCTGCTTTTGGTGGTAGGAAATTCCGGCGCAACCGTGCTCGATCGCGTTTCCCACTAATTCATACAGAGCCACTTTCAAGGAAAGAAGGTCGTCGTTATGAAGACCGGGAAGATGGGAAATGGACCGCAGGATAAGGTGCACGTATTGATTCAAATTTCCTAATCTAGGAATGAGAGCAAAATTCTGCTTCGACTCCCGGATTTGGAAAAATCTCTTGTCGACCAAATCCTTTCCCGCATGGAAAAGGTTTCTGAACCGAAGGAGGGAATAACGGATCGCCTCCATCCGAAACGGTTTGAGGAAAAAATCCACGGCTCCTAGACGCAACGCATTAATCGAAATCTGTATATCCTGATTTCCTGTAATTACGATAAACGGAGTTTCGACACCTTTTTCCCGAAGTTTGGTGATCAACTCGATACCGTTCATTCTAGGCAAACGGATATCCGTGATAATAAGGTCGAAGGATTCTGCGGTCGTGATTTCCAGGGCTTGCTCGGCGGTTCCTGCGAGAGTGAGTTCGTATTCTCCGCCGAAAATTTCCTGAAAAAGATCCCGAATCACTTCTTCGTCGTCAACGAATAGGATTTTCATGGAAAGTTCCGAATCCAAAGAAAATCCGAGTATGAGGACTAAGTCAAGGATTTTGTCAGTTCACGTTATCCAATGTATCCAAGGAATATAAGGATTTTATACGACTATCCAAATCCTTCGCTTCTTCCTTCGTGAACACCACGATCTTATTCCCGGCGAATCGGAAAACGTAGAAATCGTCCTTGGAGGTTGCCAAAATTTCTTTTAATCCGTCTATCGAATCCACGATTTTATCATTTACGGATTCCAAAATCAAATCCTGAAATTCCTGGTAAGCACGATTTTTTTCGTCGGGAAAAGTACGGGACAAAAGAACGATTCTTTTTTTCTCCGGATGCAATTTGCGGGAAAAACTTTCCGCGAGATATACCAATTTTCTTTCCGCGGAGGATTTGTATTTTTCGCCGAATTCCTTCAAATAAGACTGAGTGAGCTCCGTAAACAATAAACCGCCGGAAATGAGATATCTAGGCGCGGATTTTCCGGTGCGTTCCGGAATCAGAAACGAATCCTCGTCGTAAGGCCGTAAGTGATACGACAACTCTCTCCTGCGTCCGTCTCTATACAAGGACAGATGGACGTTTTCCCCGGAATTCACCGGAACCCCGTGTCTTCTTAGGATTAAATCATACAACGCTTGCTTGTCCTTGCTCGATACCGGAATTCCGTTCACCGAAAGGATTGCGTCTCCAGGAAAGAGATTGTGCATAGGACCCACTCCGGGAAGAACTTCGGACACCACCACTCCGACGGAACCTTTCGGAAAATAATAGTTTTCCTCCGCGGGGGTCAGGCTTGTGTCCGCGGTAAAACCGGGGTGAGGAAAGGGGGAAGGAGACATTCCTCGGTTGAAATAAAACCGTCGCAACAGATCGGCTCCTCCGTTCCAGGATCCGTCCGTAAAACCGCAAATAAAACCGTGAGATATTAGAAACTTTCTCACGGGTTCGGTTCCCTCTTTTCTGGAAATTCTAGAAAGAGGAAGTAGAGCTCTGGAATTTTCGAGACTGGCCCATTCTAGAGTGGGAAAAAAAGAGGAGCAGGTTTTGGAATTGCGATGGGGCTCAAGGTGAGAGAAAGGGATCCTTTTTTTGGAGCGACTCATGTCGTTCGGCAAGGTCAGGATGCCTAAGCCGGTTTCCGGATCGACCTTTTCGAAATAGGCTTTGCGTCCGGCAGATTCATCAGGATGCATTTCCGCAAAGAGAGGAATGTCCCCCGGTTTCAACAAGGCCAATGCGGTCTTTTCGTCCAATCGGATCGCGGGCACGCGTTTTTGGAAGGGCACTCCTTTTTGAAAAGGGTTGTGGTGCGAGTATTTCCGAAAATGAACGAGTAGGAAGAATTCTCCTCCCTGCTTGGACTCGACGGGAGAAAATGCGGGCAAAAATGCGCAAAGGAATAAGCCGGCTCCCAAAACTCGGAAGTTCATTTTCCCTCCTTGTTCGCGTCCGGTCGGACGTCGAAACGCTTTTTCACTCTGGCATCTATCGTTCGTATCGTTTTCGTATCCAAAATCAAAGGCAAACCGACTCCCCTGAATTTCAGCACGATCGTTCCGTCGGCATATTTGTTCCAGAGATCCTTGAAGTCGGAAAGGTCCGAAGGAGTCTTGCCGTTGATGGATTCCAGAATCTTGAAACGGTACGGAAGATATTTGGAATTCAAAGGATCCGGAAAGATCGTCGTCAAAATCAGATCCCGTTCGGTGAATCGAAATAGATCGTCCTGTATGTAATAACTGTAGTGATAACGGAGCGCCGTTTCGATTCTTTGGCTTTCCTTTCCGAACAAGGCTCGATTCACGGATTGGAACATCAGACCCGCTCCTACGAAATTCTTGGACTCCCGATCCCGGTACATGTCCAAGGACTTGGTCTGCTTTAATTGGGTGGGAACTTTGTAGTGTTTTCCGTTCCTATAGAAGAACAGAGTCAGGGTTTGTCCGATGAAGTTCGGCTCGATCAGATCCACGATGGTCCTTCCGGTAAATTCCTGGAGCCCGCCTTCGTTATTCAAAAACGCGTCGTCTATCTTGTACAGGAAATCATCCTGTTGCAGGACCTCTGAAAAAGAGGAATCCGGATATACCTTATTGATCAGTACTCCCTGTAGTCCTGCGGGGACTTTCAGATACCGTTTTAAGGATTCGGAATTTCCGTTTTGGAATGTAAAACCCGCGTAAGGAAAACCGTTGTAGCTGCCGTCCTCCACATCCTTCAGAAAATGAAGGACGATTTCCGGCGGAATCAAATAGGCGGTATTTCCTTGCAATTGGCTGACTTCGAACGTGATTCCGGCCACTTTGCCGTTCTGAATCGCCGGCCCGCCGGAATACCCCGGTAAAATATTCGCCGTAACGCGAACGACTTTCCGATAATCCAGACCGGTAAACGAATAGCGTAATCTTTCGACTCTGTTGACGATCCCGTTTTCGAGAGTGAGGTTCTCGTCCCCTTCCGGGTAGCCGAGCATTAAAAGATTGCTTCCCAAGGAAGGAGATTCGTCGGCGATTTCCAAAGGCTCTATCCCCATGAAAAATTCGTCGTCTTCCACCTTCAAGAGCGCGAGATCGCAGTCGTAACCTAAAAACTCCACTTTTGCGTCGTAGTACTTGCCGCTATTATAATGTTTCACTTTCAGGAACTTGGAATCGGCGACCACATGCGCGTTCGTCAGGATCCGATTTCCCTGAATGATAAAGCCGGAACCTACATCTTTAGAAAGATCCTGGTCCCCGAATTCGAGAGGATCCGAGGGATCCGGATAGCTATCGCTTCGTACGATGACCACGCTTCCGAAAAGGTTCTTGAGGTCCTGGTTCCCGCTCGTACTGTTTTGGCTGCGGACCGGACTTCCGGGTAGAACGAAAAGCGCGGAGAAACAAAAAAGGAAAAGTAGAAAACGCGTCTTACTCATGGAACAACTCCGCCTCCGACCATACGATCTTATCCTTTTCCACCGACTGGATCTTCAACTTCGCCAGAAATCTTTCCCCTTCTTGCAGGCTCTGGGACGGTTTGCTGTCCAACACCACATTTCCTGTAAAATCCGCACGGATTCTTACCCAAGAATAGGGAGATTGGGGGAGGCAACTCGCTTGGAAAGAAAAGTACACTGCTTTATCCCAATAAAAATCTCCGTCTTTTCCTAGATACACCAGAGGACAGGAGGAATCGAAAAAGACTTCCTTTCCGTTCGGGGTCGGCCTCGCGGCGGGCCTTCTTGCTATGCTTAAAAAATACTGTAGTCCGAGATTGTCGGGCGGTCTGTCGGGGAGTTTGGGCCTTTTTTTGCGAGGTTCGATTTTGGTGGGGGTTCCAAGATCGGAAAGATCCAGGTCGGAAAAAGCCAGTTCCCAATAGACGGCCTTGCCGATCTTGACCGGGCCTTTGACTCGAATTGCGTCAACCGTCTCCGGAGCGGTAACCTTGGTTCGTCCGGAGTAAAAAAATCCACTCAGGATTTCGCCGGGGCATTTTAAGGAGAAATATTGGAGTCCTTCGAATTCCAAGGTCTTTAGAAGAGAGCAGGGGCGGATCGATACGCTGGAACGGTTTTGGAACCAGGCCTTCAGGGGACGCGCGTCTTTTTCTTTGGAGTATTTTTTCCATCCGTCCCGGAACTCGGAATCGTTCAGGAAGGAAGTGGAAGAAACCGCGCCGGAAGGAGCATCGAGTGTCGTAGTCTCCTGTGCTTGGAGAGAAGGTACAAAAACTCCAGAAACGTACAAAACGGTTCCGGCAAAAAGCAGGACAAACACGCAAGGGAGCGCCGAGAAAAAGTGGAATGCTAAATTTTTTCGGACCGGGGGATTCACTAGATAGAATATCGGCTCCGGAAAAACCGTATTTTACCGAAGCGGAGGCGGAAGAAAAAAATCGCATCATTTTTCTCCCTTATGTCGCGAATTTTTCCATCTGTGAAAAAAAAGTTAAACTTTCGGAAGGGACTTAGGAATATGGTTAAAAGTTAGTTTGGAATTTTGGGCTTTTTGCTTTTCGTTCGCAAGATTCCATCTGCTACAGATTTTCGAAATCCGAATCTGAAACTAGATTAAAATGGTAGTTTAGCTTGTCCAATTGGAGTTTTTTAAAATCCGACCTGACCGATCAGGACTTTATTATTGATTGCCGTTCCCAAGTGCAATTTCAGGAATCCACTCTAAAAGGTTCCTGTTATTTCCCTTTCGTGAAAAAAGCATTCGCGTCAGATCCAGAATCCTTTAAGAAAATGTTAGGTCCGTTGGACGAGGTGATCGCCTTGGCCAAGAAGGAAGGAAAATCTAGAATCATCGTCTTCGACGAAGGAATGGGTATGTTCGCTGCCCGTTTGACTCTTCTTCTCCGGTCCGCAGGTTTTGTTCATACGTACATTCTGGATCGGAAATGGCCGGTGGAAGGTACTACGGAAAAGGGCGCCAGAGAATTCGATTTTGCTCCAGCGACCAAAATCCGCAAATTGGAAGGGATCGTAGATAAGGCCTTTCTGGAAAAGAACCTTACGAGACTTCAGATTTTCGATACGCGCACTCCGGAGGAATATGACGGAAAGCTTCCCCGGCTCACCGCACCGGAACCCGGGAGTCTGTGCGGTCGTTTACCGGGAGCGTTTCTCTGGGATTGGCGTATGCTTTATGACGCGAGCGGGGAGTTGGTAGATAAAACTTTCTTCAACAAAAAACTGAGAGCGTTTCCGTTCATGCCGGAGCGTACGACGGTGATCTACGATTACAACGGGGCCAGGTCTTCCCTTTTGGCTTTGATGTTAAAAGAAGTGGGTTATAACGACGTGAACGTATACATAGGTTCCTGGTTCGAATGGAGAAAGTCCAGTCTTCCGAAGCAGGCGGCGGCGGTGTACGGACAAACGGCAACGGGAAGTGCGCCTAGAGTGGGTGGTGCGGAAAGGAAAGGCTGACCGCAGAGGAAAGAATGAAGACTCGGGCGGCCCTGGAAGAAAGAAACGGACAGATCGTTTTTTTCGACGGGGTATGCAATCTATGCAATGGTACTGTCGCTTGGTTGATCGCCAGGGACAAAAAGAAAATACTCCGATTTGCCCACCTCCAATCGGAACGTGGGAGAGCCCTCCCTCTTTCGGGGGATGCCCGTCATCCGGAAGGTAAGGATTCCAGTATCATTTTTTACCAAAACGGATCTTTGTATGAGAAGTCTACGGCAGTTCTGAAAATCCTTTCCGCTCTCGGTTTCCCCTGGAATTTGGCTGTCGTTTGCTTCGTTTTCCCGATTTTTCTCCGGGATTTCGTGTACGAATGGATCGCTAAAAACCGGTATCTTTGGTTCGGCCGAACGGATTCCTGTTCCATTCCTTCTCCCCAAGTCGCGGATCGGTTCCTAGACTAGCCATTTCTTTTCCCATTCTTCGAATCCTTGCAAAACTATCCGTCCTCGGATGGTTTTTTCCCGAAGTTTTTCGGTATTCTGTCTCTTATCGAGGGGAAACTGGGCTTCTCGTCGTAAGAATCCGTTTTACATGAGAATCTGTTCGAAAAACCTGGAAGGAAAAGGGGAAGTTCCGAATAGAATTTCTGATCAAAATCCTTAAAATACGTCAAATTATGACAAAAAAGAAAGAAAAACTCTTAAATCATCGATTATTACCTAATATCATGCAACGATTCCTGCCGACTGGGGCTTTCCGGAATGGAAAAATTCTTGTCCAAGGATTCCGGACAGGCAGGATGGGATGAACTTTCGGAAAATTTCTGCCGATCTTAGGAATGAGCCACGTTTCTTAAGAATTTTTTTGGCAGCGCTTCAAGGAAAGAACCAAATGAAAAGCAAAACCGGCCTTACAATTGCGGGGCTCTCCGCAGGAATCATCTTACTTTTTGCACTCAAGTCTTTCGCAAATTCAAATTTAGAAGAAGTCAAGATCGACAATCAGTACATCCAGACCTACCAAGGTAGGGAAGGGATTTGGATCGTCACCGGAAAGATGAAAGAATCTTTAGAGGATCTGTATCACAAGTTCGGAACTTCCGAATTGGAAGTCCGGGTGCTGAACGGAATCCATGACACGGGAAAAATTCCTTCTAGCGACCCAGTATTTTTTCCGTATAACGGTAACTTCGTTCGGAGCCTATTGCTGGAAGATAAAGGACGGGAAATTTTTTCTTCGGACTCCAGGGAATTGATCTGGCCCTTGAGTTTTAAACATTCCCGTGTGACTTCTCGCCTGGGAAGACGTTGGAACGCATTGCATGCCGGAGTGGATATCGCCTGCCCGAACGGATCCGTTGTGATTGCCGCTGCTGACGGAATCGTGTTGGATTCCAAAAGGGACGGTGGATACGGTCTCAGGGTTCTGGTGCAGCATCCTCAAATCAACGGAATCCAAACTCTCTACGCGCATAACTCCATGCTTTTCGTAAAGCAAGGAGATAAGGTAAAAAAAGGGCAGGTGCTCGCTCTCTCGGGGAATACGGGACATACGACAGGCCCGCATGTGCATTTCGAAGTGAGATATCAAAACGTAGTATTGAATCCGGAACATTACCTTCCACCTTTCCTCGCCGACCGGGATTCCCAGGTCGCAATCGCCAAAGAAACGGTCCAACAGTAAAAACCATTTGTTGGATCGTCTCTGGACTCCTGAACTAGGTTCCTTTTTACAAGATCTTTTGGATCGTCGCGGACCGATCCGTGCGGTCTTCGATTTCGACAATACGTTGGTCCGGAACGATTTCGGCGAAGCGGTGATGAATCGACTCCTCTTGGAGGGAGTTCCCTGGATCGAAGATATCCGCCCCTTTTTTTCGGATGCCGAAACGGGAACGAAACTGAACGAATTGCGGAAAAAAGACGGAAATGCGTTCCAGAAGCAAACCTGGAAATTTTATGAAACGGTCCACGAGGCGGAAGGATTAGAGGCCTCTTATCGATGGTCGACTTGGATTTTTTCGGGACGCTCCGATTCCGAATTACGCCGGACCGCTCGGGAGGTCTGGGAGGAAAACCGAAAGTCTTCTTCTTCCGAAGCGGTTCGACCTTATGCCGCGTTGATCGAACTCGTTCGGGAATTCAGAAAGAATGGCGCGGATCTCTGGATCGTAACCGCTTCCCCGCAGGGAGTCATTCAGGAAGTCTCTTCCGTCTGGGGAATTCCGGAGGATCGGGTCTTGGGAGTGGAATTGGAAGAGGAGTCCGGAATTCTCAAGCGAGGCGTAAAGGAACCTTTCACTTACGGGAGCGGAAAAGTACGCAGGATTTTGGAAGCCACCGGGGGGGAAGGTTACGAAATCGCGTTCGGAGACACGGAAAACGATTTTCCCTTATTAGAAAATTCTAAATTACAAGGGATTTTTCTGGATCGCGGAAAAGGTAAGGTTCCTCCGCTCGGATCTTTGGTCCAACCCGTGGAGGGTTGGCCCGTAATCTCTTCATCTTTTCCTTAAATACTCCGGCATCGCAGGAAGCTTGTCTTCGGTCCAAACCCAAGCTCCCATTAAAGAAACGATGGGCGCGGGTTCTCCTCCCAAAATCCTTAAAAGAGCCTCTTTGAGATCTTTCGGTTCCGTCATACGGTACGGGAGATTCGGAAAATCCGATTCGTAACTTTGCTTTTCTTTGGCGGCGATATATTCCAAAAAGAAGTCGGGGAATTTCTTGCCGGAGGCTTTCTGTTCTTCCAGCAATTTTTGCAGTTCGGCATGCGGAGAGGATTTGGCCAACCTTTGTAGGATCAGGGTGATTCCCCGAACGCTCTGGCTGAAAAAGGTTCCGGCGCGTATGACCTTTCTGGATTCCGGCTTTTCCAACGCCCAATCCTCCATCTTCTTTTTAATGAAGGCGAGAGAACCGTAGAACGTAAGAAGATGCGGAAGATAATAGAATGCGGAGTATCCTATCGTTAAACGAGGGAAAAGTTTTTTTTCCAATTCAAGCATCGGATCATAACAAAATTTTAAACCTTCTTCGATGTCCTCTTCCGGAGTCAGGGAGACCGGATATCCCAGATTCCCTCTAGCGGGAGTATAAATTAGGACATCCACGGGATCTTCCGCCTTCAGCGCTTCTACGATTTTCAGAATCGCGTCGTCGGCGTCTTCGAGTCCGATATGTTTTAAGGTTTTATCGGCGCCTTGGACGGAGTTTTCTCCCGAAGTGGTGGCAATGATTCTCCAATTCCGATCGGAATTACTTCGGTCCTCGTGAAAGGCCTGTATCGCGCTTTGGCCTGCGGCGCCGCTGCCGCCTACGATTAGGGCAATCGATTCGGGCATTTTTCCCCCTATCGTCGATTCGTGTCCGAACCGAAAAAATTCCGTTCCAGGTTATTCAAAAAGGGAAAGAAATTCCAGGAAAAAAGGGAAGGTAGATCCGAAAATCTTCCGGGAGAGGAGACAGGATTTGCAAGGGTCTTTCCGCATTCGGCGGTAGGAATTTTAAAAGATAGGAATGGAGTAGGCAGCGATGGGGAGAAGGGACCTTGTTTTTGAATTCGTCTCCGGAAGGATCGTAGGTATGGTCTCCCAGAATCGGAAAGCCGGCAAAAGCGATCTGAAAACGGATTTGGTGTCTCCTGCCAGTGATCAATTTTGCGGACAGAAGGGAAATATTCCCGTTTTGATTCCGGGAAAGAACTTCGAACTCCGTGATCGCCTTCTTTCCTCCGGAACGGACGGCGGATACTTTACCTTTGCCTTCTTTTAAGAAGCATTCCTCTCGAAAGGAATCTTTTGCCGGGAGTCCCTTTACGATGCACAAATATCTTTTTTCGGATTCGGAAAGGATGTGATCCGCTTCTTTGTTTCGTTCCGCATCGATACAAAAAAGTACGAGTCCGCTCGTATCCAAATCCAAACGGTTCACCAAACGTAAGTAAGGTAATTTTTCCTGAGCCTGGAGTTCGTCCGCAAAATTTCTACGATTCGGATCCAATGTCGCGTGAACGGGGAGTCCGGCGGGTTTTTCCGCGACCAGGAGAAAATCGTCTCTGTACAAAACCGGGATTTTTTCCGGTTTCTTTCGTTCGTACCCGAGAGACTTGGGCCCGGAATGTTTCTCACTCATACCGGTCCTAGAATCGAATCTTCTCGCTTCCTGTAAACTTAAGACGTGTTTTTCGAAATTGGATTGACATTGATTCCGTTATATTGGATGAAAAAGGTATGAACCAAGTCGATGCGGAAGAAATCGAGGCGAAGGATATCGTTTCCAGCGAACATATTACGGAAGTTGTCAAAGAAAACCTTAAATTAATCCGCCATACTAAAGGACTCTCTTTGGACAAACTCGCGTCTCGTTGCGGAGTGAGTCGTGCCATGTTATCGCAAATCGAACAAGGAAAAAGCGTACCCACCATCGCTGTTTTATGGAAAATCGCGAACGGTTTGAACGTACCCTTCAGCGAGCTACTTAAAGAAAAAGGAACGGACGGAGTTCTGGTTTTAAAAGCGGAGAATACGAAGATCCTGTATTCCAGTTCCAAAGTGTTTTCCAGCCGCGCCTTGTTTCCTTTTTTGGGCGGGAGAAGAACGGAATTTTACGAGCTCGTTCTGAAGCCGGGCGGAATCGAAGTCGCGGAACCTCACCAAGCGGGAACGACGGAAAATCTCGTGGTCGTTTCCGGAAAGCTCAGACTTAGAGTGGCTGATAAGGTAGTCGAACTGGACGCCAAGGATTCCGTGTTTTTCCGGGCGGACGTGCCTCACGAATATATCAATCCTACGGACAACGAGACTCTGATGTATCTGGTCATGGATTACCGGGACGAAGTTTCCTAAAATTCCGGTGCGATCTTTGCGATCTAAAGTCCTCCTACTTCTTTTATTTCTCGTCGGGGTTTTGCCTTCCCAAGCGCAAACCGGATCCGCAGAAACGAAGCCACCGCCTTCGGGAACCTTCGGCGTGGATCGGTATGAAGAACAGATTTCCTGTCATCAAGAGGATTGTATCCAATACGATCTGGAAGAAATCGCGAAAAAAGGTACGAAGTCCGAATTGAAAAGACTTCTGTCGGAAAACGTAGGAAAGGTGCTCATCGATACTTCCAAAAAGCGGCTGAAATTGGGAGACGACGAATTGGAAGAGATCCGCGACTTTTTGTTGGAAATCTCCAAACGGGACGGAAGAGTTGCTATCGAAAAATTGCATATAGCCGTACGCGCTTTGGATTTGCCGGAACCTCCCGTCCTAAAGGAAGTCGGTTTCGTAGGCTGGAACGTATTCAAAAGGGTGTACCGCGGAATTTATTATAGGCCGACGACGAACTATAACGCCAAGGTTTTGTACCATCCGGAGACCAGGAATATCGTTCTGGTCTATATCGTTCACAAACGATACGGAGATATTTGCGAGACTGTCTTTTCCTCCTGCAATCAAATCGAGTATTTGGACGAGGACACGTTCGATCTGCAATTGTCCACGGCGATCCAGGAATCCAAAGAAAAAGGGATTCCGGTTCGAGTCCAGTTCGGTCAGGTGGAAGCCACTTTACCCGAGACGAAATTGGAATGGGAGAATCTGAAGAACATGGGTAGATCCGCGAGGATTTACAAGTGGATGATGGCTGCCAACGATAGAGAAGTGAAACCGTTGTCCAAATCCAGATTCCTTCCTTTACAGGCAGCGTTAAGCGTCGTGGATTATTCGCTGTCCGTTTACGATTGGATCGGAAAGGTCGTCATGTATCGACCGGCTAGATCCACGAACGTAGAAGTTCTATATACGGAAAAAATCTCTCCGGACGGTAAGAGTAGCCGGAGTCTTCACTCGGCAGTATTCACTCCGATTCCTCAATCTTCCGATTGAAAAGCCCCTTTCTTTTCCTTTTCGCATCCTGAAGATAAAAAACCGCCGAGAACAGCGCTCTCGACGGTTTTTTCCGGGTCCGACTTCCGCGATTAAACGAAGAAGAGGAAGGTCAAAAGGATAAAAGTTGGGATGAGTAGGCTCAAGGAATAGAGTACGTACCCTCCGAAACTCGGCATTTTAACGTTATTCTCTTCCGCGACGGATTTAACCATGAAATTCGGGGCGTTCCCTATGTAGGTCAAGGCTCCCATAAATACCGCTCCCACAGATATGGCTTTTAACAAGGATTCTCCGAATGGATCCGCCAAGATTTGGTGGATGTCCGTAAATCCGAGCAAGCCTTTTGCCAGAGACACGAAGGTGAGATAGGTCGGCGCATTATCCAAAACACCGGAAAAGAGTCCTGTCACCCAGAAGAAATGCCAAGGTTGTGTGACTCCCAATTCCTTTCCGTGGTGTTCCAATAATAGAAGCGCTGGGATCATCGTAAGGAAGATTCCGATGAATAGATACGCGACCTCCTGGATCGGCTGCAGAGTAAACTTGTTTCTTTCCCGCAGTTTCGGATCGGAAGTGAATTTGGAAGCAAGGATCAGCAGAACGAGAACTCCTTCACGGAGGAATCCCAGGTAATGGTTGTGTTTGATCGCAGGAATGTAATGTTCGTTGATGTAGGCTACGGACAGCACCACTCCGAGGAGCCAAATGATATTGACTTGGCCTTCCAATCCGATCGGAATCTGTTCCCGGATGTCCCTTTGGATGTCCTTCTTGGTCTCTTTCTTATGCATGACCGTGTCCCATACGAAATAAACGACTAGTAGGAGTACCGAGGTGAGAAGCATCTCCGGAAAAAGGCCGAAGGTCCAGGTAAAAGGCACGCCTTGCAGATATCCTAAGAACAATGGAGGATCCCCGAGGGGTGTTAAGGAACCGCCGATATTCGAAACCAGAAAGATGAAGAAAATGACCGTATGGACCACGTGTTTTCTTTCGGAATTCGTTTTTAGGATCGGTCGGATCATGAGCATGGAGGCTCCGGTGGTTCCGATAAAAGAGGAAAGAAAGGTACCTACGATCAGAAAGATCGTGTTATTGATCGGCGTGGCTTCAATATCCCCTTTTAGAACGATCCCTCCGGAAATGTAAAAGAGCGAGGCCAGAAGAATGATGAACGGAATGTAGTCAAAGACCATGGTGTGATAGATCTTTTCCCCGCAATTGTAGGCCAAAAGTACCCCGAAGGAAACTCCTCCCAACGCCAAGGCGACTAACAGCTTATTATTGTTATTTTCCCACCAATGGGCGGTCGCGTGGGAAATCAATGGTAACAATGCGATGCTCAGCAGGATCAGTATGAAGGGGATTACCGACCAGAACGGAAGGTCTCCGCCTAAGCTCTCGTGATGCGCCGGCGCAGATTCGTGGTGTTCGACCGGAGCTTCCGTTGGGGAAGGAGCGGATTCCGCTTGGGCAAGAGTTTCCGCCGTGCCGAGACCGGCCGAGGAATTTTGAGCCCCTGCCGAAAAGGGAAGGAGGAGCGCAAAGATAAGGATGGAATTAAGGATTCTGTTTCTCATCGTTCCTATCGTTTCCGAAGATTTTTGGACAGGTTATGGTTCCGAAGGATCCGTATCAAAATAAAAACCCTGTTTGCCCGGATTTTTCTCCGGGTTTTTGGATTGCGAAATTCCAACGGAATCCAAAGGTTTCCTTAGAATACGTTGGAATTCGATTTTTTTCCGGCGGATTCCGAGGGGAAAGACCGTCCTATATTATAGGAACCCTTGTTTTTCAAGATCGCTTAGAATGGATCATTTTAGTAAAAAGAATAATTACTGCCTTACTCCGGACGAGATTGCGAAACGTTTAAAATCCGTTTCCATCCAGCCTACGATGCAGAGGATCTCCATTTGCCAGTACGTTCTTTGCGAAGCGGACCATCCTACCGCCGAAGAAGTAAAGGAGTGGGTGGACCGGAAATCCTTTAAGATGAGCCTAGCCACCGTTTACAACACGTTGAACGTACTGGTTTCGGCAGGGTTGCTGCGGGAGTTCAAATTTTCCTGTCTGGGAAAATCCGTGTTCGATAGCAATATAGACGACCATTACCATTTCTTCGACGAGACTACCGGAAAATTCCACGATGTGGATTCCTCCATGCTTCACCTCGAATCCGAGCTTCCCACGGAGTTCAAGGTGAGCAAGGTAGATATTCTGTTCTCCGGGACCATGGATCCAAGACCCAATTCGTCCGCTATAGGTTGATTGCTTCTCCCAAGGCTTGGGCGGCGGCTTCCATTAAGGCTTCCGAAAGAGTAGGGTGGGCGTGTATTCTTCCTGCGATTTCCTTCAGTGTCAGTTCGGAACCCATTCCTAGATTCACTTCCCCCAAGAGTTCCGTTACGTTCGGACCGATCATGTGGGCTCCGAGCAATTCTCCAGTCTTTTTATTCGCGATCAGTTTGACCATTCCCTCGGTTTCACCCAGGGCTTGGGCGCGTCCGCTGACCCGGAAGGGAAATTTCCCCACGGAGATTTCTATGCCCGCTTTTTTCGCGTCCGCCTCCGTCTTACCCACGGAAGCGACCTCGGGGTGGCAATAGGTACAGGCGGGAATCTTATCGTAGTCGATCGGCTCGAAGATTAGGTTGTGCGAATTTCCTTTGGCGATCGAAATCGCTTCCGCGGCTTTGATTCCTTCCATAGAGGCGACGTGGGCCAATAACGGAGCTCCGATGCAATCCCCGATCGCGTAAATATTCGGTATTTTGCTTTTTAATTTGGCGTCAACTTTGACGAATCCCTTCTGCAAAAAGACACCGATCTCCTCCAGAGACATCCCTTCCGTATTCGGGACGACTCCAATGGCGACTAACGCTTTTTCGAATTCCCTGCGTTCTCCTTCCGGAGGAAGACCTTCTCCTTTGAGAAGAAAGGAAACCCCCTTCGCATCCGCTTTGGGATCCGAGACGCCCACATTTACCAAAACCTGGATTCCCCGTTTCGAGAAGGAACGATTCAGCAGCCCGGAAATTTCCGGATCCTCCAACGGTAGAATTCTGTCCTGCATTTCGATCAAGGTCACTTGGGTTCCCATGCTGGCGTAAAAATCGGCAAACTCGGCTCCTATGGCTCCCGCTCCTACGATTGCGAGCGATTTCGGAGCGGAGTCCTGGATCATTGCGTGTTTGCTGGAAAGTACCTTCTCCCCGTCGAACGGAAGTCCCGGAAGTTCTCTCGGTCTTGCCCCGGTAGCGATGATGAAGAATTCGGAACGGATTTCCTCCTTGGAGGAATCCGGAAGCCAGATCGTGTTCTTATCCTTGAACACCGCGCTTCCCTTCTTAACGGAAATCTTATTTTTCTTCATGAGAAAATCGACACCGTTGGCCATCGTATCCGCGACTCCTCTGGAACGTTTGACGATTGCGGGAAAATCGGCGCTGATACCGGAAATTTTAAGTCCGAATGATTCTGCCTTACGCGCCGATTCCAGAAGGTGAGCGGATTCCAGAAGAGCTTTGGTGGGAATGCATCCCCAATTGAGGCAGATTCCGCCGAGTCTCTCCTTTTCGATCAAGCAGACGTTCAGACCCAATTGCGCCGCGCGAATCGCAGCCACGTATCCGCCCGGTCCTCCGCCGATTACGGTCACATCAAAACTTTCGGCCATCTATTTCCTCCGGGGATCTAAGATCTCAAACGGAATGCGGATTGGGAAGGATTTTTCGGATCCGTTCGGAATCGGGCCAAGGTATCGAGCAGGGCCCGGTCTCTTTAAGCGCTTTTCTTTTTCAATACGAGAATCATCCGCCCTGCATTGCTGCGGAACTTTACCTCGTTGTAATTCGAATACACGTTCAGGATTTCCATCCGGTGTTTGGATAGGATCCTTTGGAATTCGGTCAAGAAGTAGGCCCGCATCAGGTGTTTGTCCTTTACTTCCTTGGAATTCAAATTATAGATATAATTGACTTCCACCACTGTGGATTGGTCTGCTCGGACCAATCTGAATCCCCGATTTCTTTGGATCACGGTGTTTCTCGTTTTGGTTTGAGAAACGGGAGTGATCGCTTTGCGTTTGATTTTGCGTAACGGTTCCGCATTCCAGACTTCTAGTACCGCGATCCCGGCAGGTTTTAAGTTCGACTCCAGTTGTTTTAAGGTGGATTCCACTTCTTCGTTCGTGAGAAGGTAATTGAAGGAGCCGAATAGGCTAATGATCCCGTCCCATTGTTCCTGGGATTTGTACGTTTGCATGGAGCCGACTTCGAACCTACAATGGGAGTACCGTTTTTTGGCGACTTCGATCATTCTCGCGGAAGAATCGACCCCTCTTAATTTATAGCCGAGGCCCTGGAAATGGGTCACGTGTTCTCCCGTTCCGCAGCCCAGATCCAGAACGTTTCGGATCCTATGTTTGCGGAAGAGTCGGTCTAAAAATTGGGTTTCTAAATCGAACTTTCGGGCGTTCTTTTCTATATCGAAATAATATTCCGCGAGTTCCGAATACAGTTTCATGGAAAAATCGTTTGAGCCGGGGAGAAATCCGCCCGTTACATATAGTAACGGAACGGAGTCCGATAAAATGCAATTTTTCAGGGATTTTTTTCTTATTTTTCCCGGCTTCGCGGAACAGCCTTCGGTTTGGATGGACGGACAAGTCCTTGCTTTGGGAAGCGTATCTTTTGCGCTTCTGGCATTGTTCGGGTTTGTAGTGCGAACCAATTTGGAACGGAAATCGGAATCTTCCGAAGTCCCTAAGGAAGTTTCTCCCGAGGAAATACCGGAAAGTCCCGAGCTGCCGAAAGATTTTTCGAAACCGTCCGAAATCGAAACGGTTTCGGACCTCTCTCAAAGAAGTTATTTTCATTTGCCGGTAAAGGGAAAAATCTACGAATCCATTCGCGACTTTTTGGATTCCCTCTCGGAGTACGGAAGTTGGGAGATCCAATTGTTCTCCCAGTACGGAAAGCTGAGCCGCTGCGCATCCAAACAGAGAAGTTTGATCGTCCTATCCGAAGGATTTCCGGAAGCCGTCGTAGAGGAGTCGGATGGATTGACCTGGGTTCTGGAATGGGAAGGCTCCGAGATGGGAAAGGTGGTGTGTAACGGTCTGGAAGATGGCGGAGAATCGAGAGAGAAAGAGTTATCGAGAAAAATACACTCTTTCGCGGAAGCTCTGGCACTTTCCTCCAAGACGGAGGATTTCGAGACCGGATGGGGATCCTATTTGGCATTCTGCAACGCCTTGGAAAAAGAAAGAAAGGAAGGAGAAGAACCTAAAATACTCCTGTTCCTGGAGTTCGCTTCGATCGACGAACGTTCGGTCCTACTGAAAAGTTTCGGTCGATGGTGGTCGGAGAAATTCCATGATTCCATCCTTCTTTATCGAATCCGCGGAAACCGGGCGGCTTCGTTTTTGTCCACTTCCGACTGGATCTCTTTTCAGAAATCTCTTCCTTCCCTGATGGAATTTTTAGGTTCTCCCAAACGTTCGTTGAATGTGGGGGCCGGAGTCCGCGTCAGGAAAGACGATAGGGATTGGGAACCGAAAGCTAGGGAAGCGTTGTATCTATCTTTGGAAGAAGGACCGAACCGTTTAGTATGTCTGTAAATATAGATCCACTCCTCGACGAAAAGTTCATACTCACCGTTTCGCAGATTTTTCCCGAATTCATCGATAAGAGTTTGGGGGTGCATGCAGTAAGGGAAGCGTTCGGTCCTTCGAGAAACGAAGGGCTATGTTACGAGAACTGCACCTGTGTGGAATTCAAGGGAGAAGCGGAAGGAAAGTTATTTCTCGCGATGGACGGCTATACGAAGCTGAAATTGCTTCCGAAGATAGCAAAGTCCTTCCATATAGATCCTACGATCCGAAGCCACGCCGCCTCCATCATGCTCGAATTCGCGAATCAAATCTGCGCGGAGTTGATATCCGAAATGAAGTCGGGGAGATTCGAAATGGAAGTATCCCCTCCGGAGAATCTGAACCATAAACTCGTTCCGATAGATTCCGAGCAATACAGGCAATATATATTGATCTATTTTCTGAAGGACGAAATCGCGAAACAATATCTGGGCAGAATCTATCTGGTTTTGCTGATGCGGAAATATTGAACCCTCTCGGATTCGCGAGATCTTATCCTAAATCGAAATGATCGACGATACCATATTTACCGGGTTTCCCTTTTTATTACGTTATGCGGGATTTCGAGATTCTCCCATATCTCCGATTCTTGAAGTCGAATTGGAGTCGGAAATCGGAGTCTCGGTACGAACGAAGATTCTCGGTCCTGAAGATAACTCTCCGGTAATTTATCTACAGCACGGAATGAGCGCCAAAGGAATCGAGGACAAGAGAATTTTGGTGCTGGCGACCCACCTGAGGAATACAGGGTTCAAAGTGTATCTCCCTGAACTGACGGAAGTGAAGAATCTGCAGATTACCGACGAAACCGTCCGAAAAATTCGGTCCGTTTTCCGGGCCATCGGAAAACGGGAAGGGAAGTCTGTCTCCTTTCTTTCCGCGAGTTTTTCCGCCGGAATGGGGATGGTTGCGCTCGCGCAAGAAGAGGATCAGTCGAGACTGGGCGCGACCCTTCTCGTCGGCACCTACTTCGATTTTGGAACGACGCTCCCATATGTGGTTTCGAATTTCGAGAGGGATCCATATGCGGTTTTTGTGGTACTGTACAATTACGTAGACAAGGTCCGTTCCGAGCTTACCGGTTTAAAACGGTTTTATCTGGAATCCTCCTTGGATGCGGGTTTGCAACGGACCGGAGACGCGGCCGTCGCACCGAAATTGATTTCGGATCTCTCGGAAAAGGAAAGGGAATTCGTGAGAAACGTGGGTACTTCCTCTTTTCGAGCCGAACTCTCTCCGAAGAGATTTTGAACCAACTCCCTCGGAATTTCATCCGGGAAAATTCCCCTAGGGGAGTCGTCGAGTCCTGGCGGTCCCCGATCGCTTTGTTGCACGGTGCGGATGATCCGGTAATTTCGCCGGCCGAGTCCGAAACCTTATATTCCGCCCTGCGAGAACGGAAAATTGCCTCCAGCCATTTGAGCTCAAAATTATTGACCCACGGCGATCATTTGCCGTTCTACACCCAAATCCCCGAGATTCTGCCTTTGGCGCGTCTCTGGGGATATTTTCTTGAAAAGGCGTCGGATTTTTCGTAAATAGGGTGAGGTTTTATACGAAATTATCCGTCAGGTAAGTTACTAGTTTCGTCCTAAAATACCTCGAGTCGGACCGTTTGTTAGTCGACGAATATATGGAGGCATGTGAGACTTCGACAGTGGTCGGTGGTTCCTCTTGTCGACGTGAAAAAAAAGAACTAAGAATCGAAAAGTCAGAAACTTGTTAACTTAGAGTTGTTTCCAAAAAACGAAGCAACAGAGACCAGGGCTCGATTGTTAGTAAGGTAGAATGGCAGTGAGTACTGAACAAAAGTCAGGGTTGCCTGAACAAGATACTAGCTGGGAAAGCGTATTCACCTTAAAGGTGGCCAATGATGCTTTATCCGCGGAGCTTACGATCCGTCCGGGAATGATCAGAGGGCGAGCCTTATCTACCGGAGTCATTCTGGAGTTCTTGCACGGAAGAGACATTTCCCAAGAACGGGTTCTGAACGATAAAATCTACCAAGTCCTGAAGCAACTCGCGGAAGCCACTTCCAAAATGAATTTTTCTCCGGTCACGTTTCCGATCGCAGCGGGAGTCCCTGCAATGAAAGGGGAAGACGGTTGGGTGAAATTCTACCATCCTCAGGCCCAGCGCGTGAAGATCGGAGAAGATGGAAAAGCCGATTTCAGAAATATCGAACGTTATATTTATGTAAAAGAGGGAGAGAAGCTCGCGAGTCTTTTCGAAGGGATTCCCGGAAAGCAAGGAGTCGACGTCTTCGGAAAACCCATCGCTCCCCCCTCGATCAAACGTCCCAAGCTTACGATCGGTAAGAACGTTCAGGAAAGAACAGGGTTAGTGGACGGAAAGGAATTGCGGGAATATTTTTCGAGCACGAACGGCGCTATCTTTTCTACGGAAACTTCGGTAACCGTTTCCCAGGAATTGCAAATCGATTCCAACGTAGGACTCGGAACCGGGAACGTCAACTACGACGGTAATGTCGTCGTCAAGGGGGACATCGAGCCGGGCGCCTCCGTAACCACGAACGGAAGTTTGATCGTAAAAGGAAACGTGGAATCTTCCGAACTCCAGGTCGGAAGGGATCTGGAAGTGAGCGGCGGAATCAAGGGCGACGGCAAGAACGTAATCAAAGTGGGAGGACATCTTTCCGCGAAGTTCATCGAAAACGCCGAGATAGAAGTGGACGGGGATCTGGTGGTGGAAGGGTTCGTTCTGAACTCGAAAATCTTTTGCCTCGGAACCGTCGCTTTGAACGGGGCGAACTCGAACCTGGTGTCCTCCACTGTGACCGCTTTTACCGGATTGGTTTGCGGACATTTGGGCTCTCAGGCGGAATTGGATACGGTAGTAGAATTAGGATTTCATTATAGAAATGATCGTGCCTTCGAAGAATTGACGAAAAGACTTCACTCCGCGGAAAAAGAGATGGAGAAGGTTCTTCCCAAGATCCAGCAGATCAAGCAGCTCGTGCAGAGATCCAGAGGTCAAATTCCCGAAGAGAAAAAAGAAGGATATCGTAAGGTCTTCGCGGAATATAACGAGAAAAGCCGATTTATCGAAGCTTTGAAAAACAAAGTGGAGGCTTTAAAAGCGGCTAGATTTCATCCAGGGGAAGTGCAACTTGTGGTCCGAAAAGGTGCGTACAAGGGAGGCGTGATCAAATACAGAAGGCAGATCGAAAAGGTGGAGAAATTCCAATCCGCATTCATGATGCGTTTCCATCCGGGACAGGACAAGGCCGCGATGGTCGCGGTAAAGCCCCAAAAGTAGGAAGAAAGAAAACCCCGATCGGAGGCTTTAGCCGAATACCGATCGGATGTCCTGCGGCTTTACGATCCCTCTTTCCGTTATAAACGCAGCGATTAAATCGGCCGGAGTGACGTCGAAAGACGGATTCAACGCTTTTACATCCACTGGTGCGATCATTCCTTCTTCCAGAACAGGCGTTCCGTCCGTTTTTTTTAAGAAACTGAATCTGGTGACTTCGTCTTGGTTTCTCATTTCTATCGGAATTTCTTTGCCGGAAGGGATCCGAAAATCGAAACTCTTTTCCGTGGCTGCGATATAAAACGGAACTCCGTGGTACTTGGCCACTATGGCCAATGGGTATGTGCCGATTTTATTGGCGGAATCCCCGTTTGCTGCGACTCTATCCACTCCTACGATCACCGCATCTATCTTTTGCGTAGCCATAACCCAACCGGCCATGCTATCCGTGATGAGATAGGATTCGATTCCTTCCTCTTTCAATTCCCAGGCGGTCAGTCGCGCGCCTTGGAGATACGGTCTTGTTTCATCCGCATATACGGTTAAGTCGAAACCCGCCTTATGCAAGGATCGGATCACCCCCAATGCGGTTCCGTGTCCGGCGGTAGCTAAGGCACCAGTGTTGCAATGAGTCAGGATTCGGAGCTTGCGATCCTTTTTCGAAAAAAGGGAAAGTCCATGTTCCGCGAGAGAAAGGTTATTTCGAATGTCTTCTTCGTAGGTAGCGACGGCAAACTCTTCCGCTTTGTTTTTCATTTCGGAAAAGGATAAGGAGTCGTAAGATTGCGGAGGGAAGAGAGATTTCAATTCTTCCAAGGCTGTCCGTAGATTGACTGCAGTAGGTCTGGATTCCAGGATGCGAAAAAGCAAGGATTCGAATTCGGCGTAGGAAGGTTTGGATCCGACCTTTTTGAGTTCCAAAACGGCTCCGAATAATCCGGTGATGGCGATCGCGGGAGCCCCTCTTACGATCATTTCACGAATCGCAAAAATGACGTCCTGAGCGTTCGACGCGAGGAACCATTCTTTTTTTCCGGGGATCAGTCGTTGGTCCAACAGACGGAGAACTTCTCCCTCCCAAAAAATCGGACGTAAATTCTGCTTTTCCAAGATTTTTTTGGCCCTAAATGCTAAAGAGGCCCCTCCTTTCCTACGATCATTACAGTGTGATTGAAATCATCCCGAACTCCCAAGGGATGAGGACGAACCGGGGCGATCAGCCCCGGCTTTGCCTACTTGACTCCACTACCAGTTCCCTGAATCCTTGTTGAATGGCAAAGAGAAATTCCGGGTTTAGTCTGAAGCTGTTCGGATTTTCCATATTCCATCCGCTGAATCTCATCCTCATCGTAAATCTTCTCGTTTGGATTTTGCTGATGCTCGAGTCCGGGAGCGGAATTTTAACCTACTTTTTCGGTCTGAATCCTAGTTTGCTCGTCGAAAAAGGAATGGTCTGGCAGGTGTTCACCTACGGTTTTCTGCACGTGGTCGGAGAGGGATTTTTTATGCCCTTCCTACACATAGGAATGAATATGTTCGGTCTCTATACCCTCGGTTTCTGGGTATGCCGTTACGTAGGCGAATGGAAATTTTTTACCATTTATCTGTTGTCCCAACTCGGAGGCGGGATCTTTATTCTTCTTTTTGCATATATCGGTCATGCCTCCGGTTTGGTTCCGGAATATAGCGCCTGGGATAGCTATCATACGGTTACCATCGGCGCGAGCGGCGGCGTATTCGGAATTCTGGCGGTATTCGGTCTGATTTTTCCGGACGCGAGATTCGTCTTTCCCCCTGTGCGAGCGAAATACGCTCCTTGGGTTTTGGTAGGGGTGGGTTTTGCTTACGACCTTTTTACCTTTCTGCAGTACCGACAAAACGAAGGTCATCAATCCTTTTTCGGAATGATGAGCAATTCGGGGCATTTGGGAGGCACTGTGTTCGGATTCTTAGGATGGAGGCTACTTTCTCATTGGGGAAAACCTTTTAAGGGACCTATGTTTCTGAAACGGGGAAGGCGGGAGATCCCGGCCAAAACGGAATCCCTGGAGGATTCCTTCGAAATTCAAATCCGTAAGAACAAGGACCTTCTCGCAACTCTTGAGTCTCTGGCCTCGAAGGAAGAAAAAAAGAAGTTTCTCTTTCCCATCCAAGCCAAGGATACGAATCTTTGTCCGCCGCCGACCTATAATCTGGAGGATCCGATCTGTCTACGATGCAATTGGCTACAAAATTGCGAACTCCGGAAGTTGGGAGAAAAAGATCCTCTCGTCTAAAGGTTCATGCGGAGAGTACGAATCGATTCGGGAAGATAGGGGAATAGGGATCGGTCTTGTCCTCCAATCTAAAAAGCGGCGTAAACTACTGGACACAAATTTTCCGAGTTTATATGCTAGTTTCGAATCGAGTCTTCGATGCATAGAACGTAAAAGGGTCCGAAACCATTGGCGGAAAAGAAGAAAACGACTCTAAGCGATGTTCTGAAACGGGAGAAATTTCAGAAACTCGCAAAAAAAGAACAGGAAAAGTCAAAAAGCGTCATCATAGTCAGACCTGATCCCCCAGCGTCCGTTAAGAAAGAGGATGGTCCCGGCTCCAAGATCTATAAAACGATGGATGAGTCCATGTCGGACCTTCGTTTTTATTTTTTGGAAGGAGAGTACCGGGAAAGAGTCGCCGAGCTATTCAATGCAAACGAGGCGCAGTTCGATCGCTTAGGAATCACTCCTCGTCGTTTTCTGGATTTTGCCAGAGAATCCTTCGATCGCTTCAAACAACTCCAAAAAAAAATGCCCTTAGAGCCGATGAGCAAAAAGGCCTGGGATTATATGGAACGTAGTCTCTCCGAGCTGATCGGAAAGTTGAACGATCGATTCAATAAATAAGATTCACGGTTCCGTCTTTGTGGGAGCTCCTACAGAGAAGGGACGAGCAAAATCGCTTGCCCAAGGAAAAGTTTTGTGCTATAGGCATTGCTGTACCACCACACCGGCCCCCACCCAGAGTAGGGTGGGGTGGTGAGACAATCCCGCCATTTCTCCATCACAAAAAATTGATATCCACGACTTCTTTTTGCGCACTTTACATGCAGGACCTCATACAAACAATTTTTACGGAAAAAGGTTTACATAAATAAGGATCCGTGCTAAGCGCGTTGTGATGTCGCTTTGGACGGGGTACCACCGCACCGGCCCCCACCCAGAGTAGGGTGGGGAATAAAAAAAGCCGCAATTTCACCTGCGGCTTTTCCGAAATGGATTCTCCCTTTTAAATTAGAAGAATCTTTTTGAGGCTTCTTCCGGGATTGCGATTCCGGTGATCTTCGCTTTTTGCAACACTTCCCAGAAGTAACGGTAGGTCGCTCTGTCGTGGAGGTCTCCCGCGTGCTGGATCGGACCCCATTCTGCATCTTGGGCTTTTACTAGTATCTCCGCAGAAGTCTGAACTTCACTATAGTCCGGAGACATCGCGTCCAGAATCGCCTGGATCTGAGCGGGGTAGATGGACCACATACGAAGGAAGCCGAACTCATCATGAGCACGTTTTGCGTCTTTGTAGGTTTGATACTGGTTTTTGAGATCCAATGTAACGTTGTGGGCGGGAATCACTCCGTGTGCCAGAGCGGCGGCCACTACGGTGGATTTCGCGCGACGTAGGAGTTCATGATCGAACTGTCCCGGGCTCTTCATGCAAGCCGCAGGAATGGCTCCGTGGTGTCCTGAAATGAAATCCATCAGACCGAAATCCAGGACCTGCATCCAGGGGAGAGCTGCGATCTTTTCCACATCCCACAGAGCTCCGTGGGTTTCGATCAGTACGTGGATCGGGATTTCACGTTTGATTCCAGCTTTTTGGGCCGCTTTTTGAATGTACCCGATCATCTCTTCGACTTGAGACGCTTTCGTCGGTTTTGGAATGGTAATGTAAGCGATCTTTTGTCCCGCGCCAGGAACGATAATGTCGACGTCTTGTTTCCAGTAAGAGTTGGTATAATCGTGAATACGAACCCCGCTCATATTGTGCTTGTTCAGCTCGGAGTTCTGGATGCGGACGATCATCTCCGCGTGTTCTTTTTCTTTTCCGGTTTGGGCTCCGTCTTCGCAGTCCATCGTGATGTCGAAGAGGCCACCGAGTTTGTTCTGGAGTTCCAGAGCTTTGGTAATCAGTTTTTCGGATCCGGCAAAGTGCTCGCATGCAGGAATGATGGGGAAGGGCTTCTCTCCTTCGAATAGCGCATCCTTGGGATGGGTTTGTTTGGACATAGAAATACCTTTGTTTCCGTTTTTAAAGCCGATCGCGGCCGTTCTTGGGAACAGCGTTCTCGGAGCGGGTCCTCCCGGCAACGGATTTTTAGAGATCCTGTCCTAGGCTTCTAAGAGCTGCAATATCACCGCTTTCTGCGCGTCTAACCGGTTTTCTGCCTGCTGGAAGATGATCGAGCGGGGACTTCTGACCACTTCTCTCGTTATCTCGTATCCGGAATGGATGGGCATATCGTGCATCACTTTGGCACTCGTTTCTTTTAAAAGCGCCTCGTTGATCTGGTAGGGCATCATGAGTTCCATTCTCGCCTTTTTCTTATCCGCGAAATTCGGATCGTTAAAAAACTCCATATCTACCCAGGTATCCGTATAGATATAATCCGCTTTCTTCACGGCTCGGATCAGATCGGTCTCCCAGAACAAGGTGCCTTTCTTTTTGGCTTGTTCCACCGTGGGCGCGTCTATGTTTTCGGGATCGGCAATCGGGGTCACGAGAGTCAATCGCATTCCCAACGCGGAAGTGATTCCGATGAGCGAGTTCACTACATTGTTGTGAACTCCTATGTAGGTCATTTGCAGATCCGAAAGAGGCTTGGAGTTATCCAAAGCGATGGTCAATATATCCGCCAAGGATTGGCAGGGATGAAACATATTGCAGCATCCGTTGATGACCGGCACCTGGGAACCTTCCTTCAATTGTAGAAGGTCTTCGTGCTTTCTCATCCTCGCCATGATTACGGAAACGTTCCGGGATAAATATTCGGCTTCTAAATCGATGTCGGAAAGGAGGAAGTTGGAAGTCATCCAGTCCAGATAGATCGCATGACCTCCCATTTCGGTCATGGCGACTTCGAAGGAAACCCGGGTCCTTGTGGAGGTTTTTTGGAAGAGCATGGCGAGGGTGCGCCCCGTCATGTGGCCCAAATAATTGGCTCTATGGTGTTTTACATGGATCGCGAACTGCAACAGATCCAAGACCTCGTGATCGGTCCAGTCTTTCCAGGATATCAGATGTTTGGTCTTAGGCGATTGCATATTATCGACGATCAAAGGCCAGAAAACTACGGCTCTTAATGCAAGACAACCTGAAAAGCGAGGAAAAGGAAACGGAAAAATAGGAGGAGGGATTCCCCCTCCCGAGTGTTTTCCGGGGAAAAAAGCGTTCCATTCGGAAGAAGGAAAGTCCGAATTCGAAGTTTCGAGAATGGAATATGGGGCAATCTGATTACGAGGCGTTTACCGGATAGATACGAATCCGTGAATAAATCCGGGGTTTTCGTGCTGACAAGGCCCGAGCCCGGAAAATCGTATTCCTTGCAAGGAGAAACGGAGAGTGTCTGAATCGGCGATAACCCAAAGAAGTGTAGAAGAAGAGACAAAACGCAGGAGAACCTTTGCGATCATCGCCCATCCCGACGCCGGGAAAACCACTCTTACGGAAAAGCTGTTGCTTTACGGAGGCGCGATCCAACTCGCCGGGGCCGTAAAAGCGAGGAAGAATCGAAAGGGAGCGACCTCCGACTGGATGGAGATGGAGAAAGAAAAAGGAATCTCCATCACCTCCGCTGCACTGCAATTCGAATATAAAAACCACGTTTTGAATCTTCTGGATACTCCGGGGCACGAGGATTTTTCCGAAGATACGTATCGTACCTTGATTGCCGCAGACACGGCCGTCATGGTTCTGGATGCGGGAAAGGGCGTGGAGCCCCAAACGATCAAACTTTTCAAAGTATGTAGGGATCGTGGGATTCCCATCGTTACGTTCGTGAACAAGATGGACCGGCCCACGAAGCAGCTTTTCGCGCTACTGGACGAAATCGAAAAGGTCTTAGAGATCACGGCGATACCGATGGTTTGGCCGATCGGTACGGGTGTGGATTTTAGCGGAGTCTATAACCGCATCGATAAAAAGATCTACACGTACGATAAAACTCCGGGAGGAGCTCAAAAATCCGCATTCCAGAGCTCCGGAGTAGAGGACTCGAGTCTGGATTCCATGTTCGAGGATTGGGTTCTAAAGGCGTTTCGGGAAGAGGTAGAATTAGTAGAGGACGGAATCGGAACCTTCTCACTAACGGAATTCTTGGAATCCAAGATCACTCCCGTATTTTTCGGATCGGCGGTGAACAATTTCGGAATCCAGTTGTTTTTGGATCATTTCTTGGAAATCGCTCCTCCGCCGTTGTACTTTCCGTTAAGAGACGGTTCCAGATTGGATCCGGTGACGACCCCTTTCAGCGGGTTCGTATTTAAAGTCCAAGCGAACATGAATAAGGCGCACCGGGACAGGATCGCTTTCTTGCGAGTTTGTTCCGGTAAGTTCGAGAGAGGACTGAACGTGAACCACGGAAGGTTGGGCAAACAGGTGAAGCTTTCCTCCTCCTTCGCCTTTTTCGGTCAGGACAGGAATACCGTGGACGAGGCTTATCCGGGAGATATTATCGGACTCGTCAATCCAGGAACGTACTCCATCGGAGACGTCCTAGCGTCGGGGAAAGTGCCGGACTTAAAACCTCTGCCTGTTTTTGCTCCGGAGATTTTCGCTACTTTGTCCTGCGTTGAAACGGGGGCCTTAAAAAGTTTTCGCAAGGGAATCGAACAATTGGCGGAAGAAGGAATTCTGCATTTGTTTACCTCCCAAACGGTAGGCGGGGGACTTCCCGTGATCGGAGCGATGGGGCAATTGCAGTTCGAGGTTTTCCGCAGAAGGTTGCAGGACGAGTATGGGGCTCCTACCAATATCAATGTCCTTCCTTACCAAGTTTCCTGTTGGCTTCCGGCAGAGGACTTGGGGAAGGTTCCCAGCGGTTCTAATCTCGTTACGGATAGCATCGGCAGAGCCGCCTTACTCTTCGATTCCGAATGGGAAAAGGGGTATTTTCAAAAGAAAAATCCGGAGATCCGGCTTTTGGATTATCCGACCCAAGAGATTCCCAAGCTTTGAATCGAATTTTTTGAAACCCGATTTTTCGACTGCGCGGACGGAAAAGGAATTAAGAAAACGGAATATATAGGGTCCGATCTTTCCTTTGCTCGAATCCCGGTTCGCCATTTTTGCGCGGCCTATATTTCGCTTAGCAAATCGGTACCGCTACTTTTTCCGCCGAGAACAAAGTTTGGATTGAAAAATCAGGTATTGCGGTAAGCATTGATCCGTTTTTCCGCCGCTCGAACGAAGCGGGCACGGAGACATCGTTTCCGAATCACATCGAATTGGAGAACACATGAATCAAAAAATCCTTCCTTATATCCCTTTCCTGGTTTCCTCTCTCCTTCTCTTTCTGGATTGCCGGAGCGCATTGCCTAGATATGAAGTGCAAGTCACCGTGGGGAAAGTCGGAATTTCCCAACCGGGAAAGGACAAATACATCGTTTTCCCTTTCGACATGGCGGAAGGACTGCAATTGAAGCAAGCTGTGGAAAACCGTCGTAAGATCATCGAGGACCGGAATCGGGAAAAGGCGGAAATGGCATTGGTCAAAACCGGGTTGACCGTATTGGAGAGAAGTCGGGTCGACAAATTGGTAAACGAAATGACGTTCAGTAAGACCGGCTTGGCGGAAAGTGACGGCTTGAATATAGGAAAACTACTGAATGCGAATTACGCCCTCTTCGGAAAGATCACCCATTATAACGTTGCCAAAAAGGCAGTACGAGCTCATTTTATAGCGGAAGTGATCGTAAAAGCGGTGGATATCGAGAGCGGTGTCATCGCCTGGGAAGCGATCTTAAAAGGACATTCCATCTTTAATAACGGGGAACAGACTCTGCTTGATGTGGAAAATACCCTGTACGACCGCCTGAGCAAAAAACTTAAGAATTAAGGCTCCCTTCCGGGAATTCGGGGGGCGTTTGGGGCAAAAGCAAGGATTCCGTCGCCATTCGGTTTTGGTGGAAAAATCCCCTTTTTCCCGTTAAAAAATCGGAATCTTCCGTAGGGTTCTCGTCTTCGTTCCGTCGTATGTACCGTATTTGCACCAGATGATTCAGGCGGGACGGACTTGTTCCGCTTTTTTTTATTCCGATCGTTTTAGAACAGTTTCCCGGGAGTAGGGAGGGAATCCTTCCCTGGTTTTAAAACGGAAAAGAGACCGTTTCCTGAATAAAAAAGCCTCCGAAAATCGGAGGCTTTCCCAAAGGAATGATCACCGGTTGGTGCTTGCCGTCTATTTTAGATTTTCCGCAACCAATTCCGCGATATCTTTCACTTTTACTTCTTCTATCTTTCCTTCTTGTTTTACCCCGTCCGTAATCATCGTGATACAGAAAGGACAAGCGGTAGCGATCGTCGTGGCTCCGGTATCGAGCAATTGGTTGGTTCGTTTGAAATTGACCCGATCGTTGTTTTGCTCTTCCATCCACATCTGAGCTCCTCCCGCTCCGCAGCAGAGGCCCTTGGTATGGTGGTCGGACGGTTCCGCCAACTTTCCTCCGGAGACTTTTTTCACCACGTCTCTCGGATTCTCGTAGTTGTCGTTATAACGTCCGATGTAGCAGGAGTCGTGGTACGTGTACTTGCCTGCGTTCGCATCTTCGGCCACACCGACGTCGATCTTTCCGGTTTTGGAAAGTTCGTTGATGAACTCCGAGTGGTGGACAACTTCGAAGTTTCCTCCGAATTGCGGGTATTCGTTTTTGATCGTATTGTAGCAGTGAGGGCAAGCGGTTACGATCTTTTTAACGTTGTATCCGTTCATCGTATCGACGTTTGCTTGTGCCAACGTTTGGTAGAGATATTCGTTTCCGCCTCTCCGAGCAGAATCTCCGGAGCATCCTTCCTCCGTTCCCAGAATTCCGAACTTTACGTCCGCTTTTTGGAGGATTTTTACGAAGGATTGGGCGATCCGTTTGTTGCGATCGTCGTACGCTCCCGCACAGCCGACCCAATAGAGCACGTCCACGTTGGAATCTTCCGCGAGAGTTTTTACTCCTAGCCCTTCCGCCCAATCCGCGCGGGAATGTGCGGCGACTCCCCAAGGATTGGAATTGTTTTCCATGTTTACGAATGCGTTTTGCAGTTCCGTCGGGAACTTGGATTCCGCCAAAACCAAGTGACGTCTCATTTCCATGATTGCGTTCACTTGGTTGTTTCCCACAGGACAAGCTTCTACGCAAGCATAGCAAGTAGTACAACCCCAGAGTGCTTCTTCGGAAAGTCCCTCATATTGGTTGATCACAGAAGTGTCCAGTGCGGCAACCGCCTCGGCAGTACCTTCCGGTTGGGTGTCCCGAATTTTGGCGACTTCCGGCATCTTTTCCATGAGCGCGTGTTTTAATTCCACGATGATCGCTTTCGGGTTCAGAACTTTTCCGGTACGATTTGCGGGACATTGCACTTGGCAGCGACCGCACTCGATACAGGAGAGGCCGTCCAAAAGGTTCGGCCAAGGGAAGTCTTCCGTCCGGTTCACTCCCCAAACTGCGGTTTCGTCCTCTAGATTCAACTTGGAGAGAGCGCCTTTCGGGGTATCCGATTGTAGGAAATAGTTAAAAGGTGCGAAGATCAAGTGAGCATGCTTGGAGGTGGGAACATAGAGCATAAACGCGAAGACCGCGAGAATGTGAGTCCACCACATGATTTGGACGACCAAATCCGCAGTGGAATATTCCACTCCGATTGCCTGCCAAACGACTCCGATTCCTGCCGCGATCGGGGCGGCATCGTGGATCGGATCCGCGTATTCCGCTCCGACCGCTTTGGCTCCTTCGCCAAGCAAAGTCGAAACCATCAGGATGGAAATCATCGCAATCACGATGGCGGAAGCGGGAGAATGAACGTCCAAGCCTTTCGCCTTTTGGACCCAACGTCTCCATGCGAAGAATCCCAAGCCGACTAAGACGAGAACGGATACGAATTGTAGGACATACTCGTATACGAAGTTGACGGTATCTCCGAATATGGCGCCGACTAAAGAGAATTTATAACCGTCTTCCAGTCCGTAACCGAACACTCCCGCAACCATCTGGCTCGAGGTATGCAATAGGTAGGTGACAAATCCGTAAAAGATGAACGCATGCATGATCCCGCGAAGAGGTTCTTTGAAGTTCTTTTTCTGCAAGATAACGTTCAGGAGAAAGCTTTTGATTCGGAATGCCCAGTTCGGATGTTCCCGGAAGTCTTCGGTTCCGGCAGCTTTTCTACCGTTGAAAACGAGTTTGAGACGGTAGATTACCGCGCGAACGAATACGAAGTTCGCCACTGCAAACATAGCCGTGAATATCACGTGGAAGGCGATCTTAGATATAGTCATAATCTTTCAGTAGTACCTTTGTCTTTGGATGGTCTTCAAAAGCACCGTAACGATCGCGAATTACCCTGTCCAGGAAAAATTAGCGTAACGCCCGTTCTATACGACAAGACATAGGAATCGGGTTTTCGTTCTCTCGGAAGCGCTATTTCGGAATGAGGTAAGAGATCGGTACGGATGTTTTTTGTATTAATCGAGAATTAGTCGCAAAACCTACCTTTCTGAAATCAAAGATGGAAAAAGAAGTCGCATTTTTCGGGTACAGGAAAAGTCTGAAAGGAAGAAGTACGGAAAAGCCAATACCAGAATGAGACAAATCTTCCAGAACCAACCCTCCGATTTTATCTTAGAAAAAGCTTTGGATGGAGAAAGGATTTCTCCCGCTGAAGCCCTGGAATTGTACGAGAACGGAGATCCTTTAAAAATCATGGCAACTGCAAGGGAGCTTCGGGGCAGAATTCTTCCCCTCACTTCCGCGAGCTATACCATGTTTCGCGTAGTCAACTATACCAATTATTGCAATGTGGAATGCAATTTTTGCTCGTTTATGGACGAGATCGGAAACGGCAAGGGCTATGTGCTTTCGAAGGAAGAAGTCCTGGAAAAGATGGATTATGCGGTCGCGGAAGGAGCGGACCAGATGTTTTTGCAGGGAGGTGTATATCCGGACCTTCCCTTCGATTATTATTTGGACGTGATTTCCTCCGTTAAGAAAAAATATCCGACCATGCATATTCGCGCCTTTTCTCCGGTGGAAATCATCAATCTGGAAAAGATCACCGGAAAACCTTTGGCGGAAGTCCTGGAAATTCTAAAAGGTGTCGGACTGGATTCCGTTCCGGGCGCCGGCGCGGAGATCCTGACGGATCGGATGCGCAATATCATTTCTCCCAAAAAAGCGAGTACACAGGAATGGGTGCGAGCAATGGAAATCTGTCACGAAGTGGGTTTGCCCGGAAGTGCGAATATCGTTTTCGGTTCTGAGGAGACGAAAGCGGAAGTGATAGAACACCTCACCGTGGTCCGGAATTTACAGGATAGAACCGGGGGCTTTCTTTCCTTTATCCCTTGGACTTTTCAGCCTCAGACCAAGCGTTTCAAGGTGCGTTCCGTCCCCACCACGGAATATCTGAAGGTACTGGGAATCTGCCGTATCTTTCTGGATAATATTCAGCATATTGAAACTTCCGTTATGGTTTTGGGAAAGGGAGTGGGGCAACTCGCGCTTTTTTGCGGAGCGGATGATATCTCCTCCGTGGTGATCGAGGAAAATGTGCTTCGCTCTTTCGGGTTGAAAACGGAAAAGGAAGCCTTGAAATTCCTCGAAGACGGCGGTTTTCAGCCGAAACGGAGAGACCTTCTCTACAACTACGATCGGTACGAAGGGCGGGAATTTTCTCCCACGCTTTCCTGATAAGAGAAGCGTACTTTGATTTCTCAAAAAGAATATTGTTATTTTCGAAAGATGTGTTAAGGAGTTTCGGTATGAGTTTTGGCCTAGATTTCGTGCTTTCCCGTCTTTTCATTCTGCTTTTTGCAGGATCCTTTCTTTTTTCCTCTTGTTTTAGAACGCACAAAGAAAGGCTTCATATGGAGACGGGCGTTACGGTGAACACCTTAGGACCTCATAAATACGAGTTTCATGCGGTCGGAAAAGCCTCCACCGTTTCCGTAGAAGAGCAGGATTTTTTTAAAATGAAAAAGTCCTCCTGCGAAGCGGCCAAGTTGCAGGTGACTCAAAGGCTGGACGAGTTGGAGCCAAACCAAAAGCACAGATTATTTTTTTTGGAACAAAAGGCCCAGACGTACTTCGGCGATGGGGAGTATTGCGAACTTACCTATATATACGAACTTCCCGCGGCCAAGAAGTAGAGGTTTTATCTCTTTTTTTTTCCAGCTTACGGGCGGTTACGATCGTAACCTTGTTTCTTCCCGCGCCTTTGGATTCGTACAAAGCGGAATCGATGGACTGGTATAGATCGTCGAACGTAAAATCCTGATCGAAGGGTAGAATTGTGGCGCCTATCGATACGGTGACGTAAATCGGATTTCCGTATTCGTCCTCTTCGGATAAGGCCTGGTGTTCCACTCCTTTCCGAAGGGATTCGCTTAACATTTCGAGGCCTAACGGATCCACGGAATCGAGAAGAATACAGAATTCATCGCCCCCGATTCGGGCGCATACGTCGGTGGCGCGGACTCTGGATTTCATCACTGCGGACAAGGTCTGCAGGGCCTCGTCCCCAGTCATGTGTCCGAACTTGTCGTTCGTCTCCTTGAGGTGGTCCAAATCCAATATGATCAGTCCCATATTGAATTTGTATCTGCGTGCCCGCTTTTTGAATATATCAAACTGTTCGATCAGATAGCGGCGATTGTAGAGATTCGTGAGGTCGTCTATATTGGAGATCCTTCTGATCTGATCGTTCTTTTTACGGAGTCGTATCACGGCTCTGGAAAGTTTGGTTTTGTCCCGGTAATCCATCATTCTCCAGTAGTTCATGATTACGTTTCCGAATGTTCCTAGGAATACGTAGGTCAGGAGAATCGGAAATTCTTGGAACGCTTCCGAGAGGGAATCGGAGAGATAGCAGACTCCGAAAAAAGCCCCTCCGAAGGCAAGATTGACCAAAACCACTGTGGAAGTGGTCAACCAAAGCAGAATGTTCATACTCAAAAGGATGGCGGTCGCTTGGTGTAGATAAATGTCGTAATGGATCTCGTCCATATAAAGGAAAGGTAAAAAGGATACGAGGAGTACCGAGGAAGACCAAACCTTGTACGATTCCATATTTTGCGGATTCCAATCCGTCTTTCGGGAATTCTTCCATAGAAATAGGAGAGAGAGTAGAATCAATGTGACCCTGCTCGAATGCAGTAAAAATAACGGTTCTCCCGTTAACGTCCGGGAATCGGGAATCAGAAAAGTGAAGAGGCTGATTAAAATACAGAAGGAGTAGTGGATCGCAAGTGATTGGCGAATGTCCGCTAAGTTCTTCTCGATAAAGTCGTTCGGGTAGCTGCTGAATAGAATCCGCCTGAATAGGTGCCGAACTCTAAGATCACCGAAAGGAATCCACTGAAACATTTCTTTTTTCCGCTTAGAACAGTTAAATCGAATTTCATCTGTCTATGATCCACGGTTAAGATTCCTTCCTTCTCCCTGCAAGAAAGAAATTTGTACGAAGCAAAAAAACGTCGGATCGATTGGAGAACTTTGTTAAGAAATGCGAATAACGTGTGATTGTGTCAAAAAAGTGGATTTATCATTTTACAAGACGGCAATTTTCCTCGGATTCTTCGTGAGAACTTCCGGAATCGGTAAGCCGACACCGCCAAGGGAATGTACTTTTTTACCGTTTATGTACAGCTTGATTCCCTTTATGTTTAGATTTTCCAGCAAACTATAGCAAAGCTGGTCCACTCGATCTTTCAAAAGTTCCGGACCTGCTCCGGATTCGAATTCGCTTCCTAGGGAGAGTTTTAGGATTCCGTTTTCGACACTGTATTCGCTCGAGTACGTGAACTTCTGCGGTAGCGCGTTCAGTACCCCTTTCGTTTTTTCCTCGGGTGCAGGGCCTTTAGACAATTCCCGTAGGATGAAATGCAGTTTGTCTCCGGAGGAATAGTTTCTTTTCACACGTACTAACCTGGAATGGCTCTTGTTTCCTTTTCCGAAGAATTTCAAGAAATAGAGTTCCACTTCTCCCGGATCCTGGCGAAGAGAATGTTCCGTGCTTTCCGTTCCGGAAGTCCGTGCCGGGTCAACTACAGGGATATAAATGTCGTCCGAATCGTTCGATTCGCTTTCCGACCAATCCCGGCCGACGGATGCGGTTCCGTTTTGCATCAATTCGGATAAGATTTCGTCCTCGGCCTTGTCCATTACCTCTTCGTGGGATTCTTTTTCCCCGGGACTTGCGGGAGGAAGAGGATTGTTTTTGCCGAGCGTATTGAATCTGGAAAAGAATCCGGAATTTCCCTCTTTTGATCCGGAACTACGGAAGCCCGAACCGGTGGATTTATCCAGCAATACCAGTACGAATAAAATTCCCGTTAGGACGTACAATAGGGATTTGAGTTTTTCCGAATCCGGCACATTTTGATTTTCGGAACATCTCGGAATGCTCCTCTCATCTTTTTGAGCGATTCGCGGATGTTCTTTGGTTCGGATTCGGAGACTTTGTAGGAGTTCCTACGGAGATTGTTTGAAGAAAATGGGTTTTCAAGACCGGAAGAATGTGATATTTGGCGTTGGTTTGGGGGAGGGGGGACGGTACCACCGCACCGGCCCCCGCCCAGAGTAGGGTGGGGACCTAACCTAATATCGCATCCAAATCCGCCAATTTGGATAGGGAAATTTCCCAATCAGGAATTTCTCCTTCGGGAGCATGGCCGTAAGCGCAAAAGGCAAAGGGGCATCCGTTTTCTCGGGCCGCGTCGTAATCGGAAGACCGATCACCGATCATTAGAAGATCTGCAGGAGATAATTCGTATTTTTTCAGGTAGCCTGCTACCAAGTCCCCCTTGGTTTTGAGGGAGGCATTGTCCAGAATCAGGATAGGGTCGAACAAGGGCAAAATCCCGGAGACCTCCAGGATGGTCTCTACGTAAGGCCTTCTTCCATTGGAGGCCGCCAAAATCCGAAAACCTTTTCGTTTTAAGGATAGTACGGTTTCCTTGACTTTCGGATAGAATTCCCCGGATCCGGATTTGATTTTTTCCACTAAAAGGCGAAGCACGGAATCCGAGATTTGGTCCCTCTGGAATTCCTGTAGTTGGGGAACTAAATTCAGGAAAATCGTTTTTACCGGTTTTCCGATTTCCAGCATGATCCTTTCCCGGTCCGGAACGGGTAAGGGGATCCCCGAAGAAACGGAAAAGAGTCGGATCGCTTCGGCATACGTTTCCAGGATGATTCCTTCGGAAGAAAAAAGGGTTCCATCCACATCAAAGGCGAGGGCACGGATTGATTTCGGGTTCCATTTCATGAGCAAGGTCATCGTGTGAGTAGGAGAATTGGAGGCATTCCTTTTTTCCTTCGCTTGATTTTCCTTCCTTTCGGTCCGTAATGGAAAAAGGCGTTATGGATCGGACCGAAAAAAACCTCGTTCAGGAACAGGAAGGCGGGAAGCCCTTAGAGCCCTTAGAGCCCTTAGAGCCCTTAGAGGAACGTTCCCGGCTTTTTTCCTCTTTCGAATGGACTGACTATAAAGCGCAGCTCCGGAACCGGATCCGGTCCCGGGACTTGGATCGCTATTTTACGTTAACCGAATCCGAACGTATCGGAATTCGCGAAACGATCCGTTTGAACGTGGGAGCCAGTCCTTATTACCTATCCTTATCCGATCCGAGCGATCCGAATTGTCCGATCCGAAGGATGATCGTGCCTAGAGAGGAAGAGGCTTACTTTTCTCCGGAGGAAGCCGCCGATCCGCTACACGAAGAGGGATTGTCTCCGGTAAAAGGACTGACGCACATGTACCCGGACCGGGTGCTATTGTTTTCCAATCACGAATGTTCTGTGTACTGCAGGCATTGCATGCGGGGTAGAAAAGTTTCCGACGCGTCGGAAAGGATGGAGACGGAGGATTTGGAGGAATGTTTCGGGTATATCCGTTCCCACTCCGAAATTTCCGACGTAGTGATCTCGGGCGGAGATCCGCTGAATCTTTCGGACGCAAAAATAGATTGGATTTTGGAGAACTTGGAGCGGATTCCCCATGTGAAAATCTGTAGATTGGGAACCAGAAATCCGGTCACCCTTCCTATGAGAATCACCTCCGAACTTTGCGGAGTCATCGAATCCCATAATTCGGACCGTCTATCCATATTTTGTAATACTCAATTCAATCATGAAAAAGAATGCACTCAGGAAGCCAAAGAGGCCGTTCTGAAACTCGTCAAGGCGGGTGTAAGCGTGGGAAACCAGTGTGTGATTTTGAAAGGGATCAACGACGAGGGTGAAATCATGCTCCGTCTGCATAAAAAACTCCTGGAGTTACGCGTAAGATCTTACTATATGTACGACCCGGAGCTGATTCCGGGCTCTCGAGGATTTCGAACCCCTTTATATAAGGGAATTGAAATATTAGAATATATGCGTGGAAAGTTGGGAGGGATGGGAATTCCGCAGTTCGTGACGGATCTCCCGGGAGGAGGTGGGAAAGTAACTCTCGGGCCGAACTGGTATCTAGGCTATCATCGGCCAACGCGGAACCATGTGTTTCGGTCCGCCGTCAGGGGAACGGTTCACTTGAGTCCCGAGCCGCCGGAAAGCGGATACGAAAATTTTTATCCGATTTTGGAGGATTCCGTCTGGGATTCCGTACGGGAAAGCGCTTACTCGAGCGAAAAGGGAGTTTCTCCTCGGAAAAAGGGAGAGGCCTAATGGAAAGGAATCGTCCTTCGGTCCTTTTGGTAGCGGATGTAGCGGCTTCGAGTCTGGATCGGAAATTGGTTCAGGAATGGGAAAGTTTGGAATCCGTCGAATTCATTCGGGAAACTCTGGAGACATTAGGCGAAACCGTCAAGGTCGTGTTTTCTCCCGCCGATCTTCTCGTACTTCTTGCCGAAAATTCGAGCACCACGTTCGACGAGCGACCGGTTTTATTTCATTTGGTGGAAGGGTATCTTTCCAGAAACAGGGAGGCTTGGCTTCCTGCGCTCGCGGAATATTTCGGTTTCCCTCATACGGGTTCGGACGCTCATTCTCAGATTCTGAGTTTGGACAAACATACTTCTAAATTGATGGCATCTTCCCTGGGAATACCTACGGCCGACTGGGGAATCTGCGAGGCGGGCCAGGAAAGTGCGCTTCCGCCTCCGGAGAAATATCCGATTTTTATAAAGCCTAGATACGAAGGATCTAGTCTCGGAATCGGAGAGGAAAACCGTCTGAAAAAAGAATCGGATCTGAACGCTTTTCTCGAAACGGAAGAGAGGAAAGGGATTTCCTGGATCTGGGAAGTTTTTCTTCCCGGCACGGAATGGACCCTGGCCGTTATCGGTTCTCCTTCCGGCGGATATAGAGCCAGCGAGGTGGGTCGCATTTCCTTGCAGGATGCGGACGAGAACGTTTACGGCGAGAAAACCAAAACGAAATCCCATATGCCGGAAAAAATTCGATTCGATTCCGATCCGACAATCTCCGGAAAAATCCGAGAGTATTCCTTGCGGCTCTGCGAATCCATCGGCACTAGCGGTGCAGTCCGCTTGGACTGGAAAGCGGACAAAGAAGGCAGTCCCAATTTTCTGGAATGGAATTCGACTCCGGGACTCTCCCCGTTTTATAGCAGCTTTCCGATCTGTTATTCTCGGTCGTTCGGCGGCTATTCTTCCTTGCTCGCAAAACTTTTGGAGATAGCAAGAATCGAGTTTCAGGAAGCACGTTTTTTATACGCAAAAAATCAATCTCGCAGGGAAATCTTAGAAGGTTTATGACAGGAAAATTTCGGGAAGAATTGAGCGTCGAAGTGGGAAAACATCCCGTTTTGACCGCCAATCATTGGTTGGAACAAAGAGAGCGGAGGATGGATAGACGGGATCTTACTCTTTGGCTCAAACAGGAATACTTCGTTTCCGTAGCCTTTGTGAATTGGTTCCTGTATGCGGCGGCTCTTTCGGACTCGGTGGATTCGAAAATCGTCTTGGTCCAGAATATTTGGGAGGAATTGGGAGAAGGAAGACCCGAAGAGGCACACGTTTCCATTCTACGCCGATTCCTATCCGAAATGGGAGAGACGGTCGCGGATACGGATCTCCTTCCAGAAACGTCCTCTTATCTGTCGATCATGAGGCGAATCGTGAATTCCAACTTTTATTCCGCGTTAGGCGCTATTGGACCTGCAAACGAGTATCTCCTCAAACTGGAATACGGAAGAATGTTCGCCTCCTATCGGGAATTGAAGTCGAGGGTTCCTTTGCCGGAGGGCAAATTCTTTCAAGTGAATCTGGAGGCGGACGAATCTCATGCGGAAAAAATGTTCGCGTTGATAGAAACGGTCGCGATCGATTCCGAAAAAAGGGATCAGGTTCGGGAAGGGATGGTTCAGGCTTTGGACGCTAGACTTCTATTCTACGAAGGACTGCAAAGGGTTTCGCCTCTTATCGTTTCCGGTTAAAAGATGTAAGCGGTAAATCAATTTCCGGAATTCCGGAGCGATTTGAGTAGGCTCATTACGAGCATTCCTAATAGAGGAACGAAGGGGAGATAAAGCAGTAGGGAAAACCACTTCCAGCCACGGAGAGAATGGGAAAGTCTACGAACCGCAAAAAAACCCGGGTACCTCGTCCCGTTATCGATCAACTGAACGTTGCCTTGGGCGATTTCCGTCCCTAAACTAGGATGGAGTTTCCGCAAATCCTGTTCTTGGAATTCCCGAAAAGACCGGAATTGTACGGAAGTATCGAGACAGTTCTTTTTTAGATAATTTCCCAATCGGAAACAGAAAGGGCAGTCTCCATCGTACAGAAAAATCCGTTCGTTCATGGTCGGTTCGTGGGAATTGCGGTTTCGGAGGATTCCAGATCAACGGGTAGACTTCGCAAATAGGAACAGACTTCGGGAATCTCCTTGTCTTCTAGGCCGATCCAAAAATAAATCCAGATTCCTTCTTTCTGCAACCCTTCGCATTCTTTTGCGTACCATTTCGAGATGGTGTTTTCCGATCTGGCTCTCCAGAAAATCTTAGGGTGATGGGAAAGCATCTCGTCCCAGATATCCCTTCCGACTCCTTCTCCTCTCGCGATTTCGTTCACGGCGAATTTGGATAGGAAGGTTCCCCAAGGAGTGTTTTGTAAGAGGGCACAGCCCTTATAAGCGGATTCCAGAAGTATTCCCGAAAAATCCTGTCTCCAAAATCCGGGTTTCAATCTTTTCCGGAACGCTTCTTCGACCAGATTGTTCAATTTCTCCCGATCCAAATTCTGTGCGGAGGAATGGTGTTCGATCCGATTCTTCTGTCTGAATAAGGTTCCGCTCCCTTTGATCGTAAAAAGTTCCTTTAAAAGACTGGGTGCGGACGCGACAGCGATATGGAAATTCGGATCTCCTACAAGGGAGAATATACGATCCGCTTCCTTGCGAAGAGGCTCGTCTTCCTCCGATACTTCTTCCTTGGAGTGCACGTCCAAAATGGAAATTTTTTTACCCTCCGGAGAATGGATTCCTCCGCGAGGAGTCAAAAGAATCAGTTTTTTCGATTTCAGTTCCTTGCCGAGATTCGCAAGATAAGAGTAGATTTCGGAACCGCCTAGATCGGTGACGAATACGGGGATTTTTCTCTCCGAAATCGCCGAACGAACGGACTCGAGGGAATGAGAAGGATCGCGGAACCACTTTGCGGGAAGATTATGAGAACCAGGAAGTACGTCTTCGAGATGGTCCTCTTTGAATTCCTTTAGGGTGGTTTTGGGAAGGGAAGGGGAGCGATAGAATAGATTCGCATAGGAAATCCCTTCTTTTTCCAGAACTACTACCGGAAAGAGTTCCAGCTTTTGGAGAAGTTTCAGATTATATAATAGAGCTTCGGCCGATTCCGCCAGAGCTTCCGCTCCGGCATGAATGACGGCGAACTTTTCCGGTTCCAAGGAACGGAACAATTTCAGAAACTGAAAGCTGTCCTTGGAATTTTCGGTAACTTCCAGAAGTTTAAGCAGGATCTCCTGGTGGTTCATCTTCTCCCGGGTTCTTCCTCAATCGATATGATAGGCGACCAATTTTCCCTTTAACTTCGCGATCGTAACGGATTGTTCTCTGGCCGATTTTAATTTGAGATGGCCGAGCAGAGAAGGATCTCCGGAAACCAAGGCGATGTCCGTGGAAGGAAATCTTTCCTTTAAGGTTCTTCCCCAGTTTTCGTAGAGTTCCGCTACCTCTTCTTTGGATCCGATCCGGATTCCGTAAGGCGGATTGGTTACGATTTTACCTTCCCGAAACGGAAAGTCTGCCGGCGGATTTTGCGCGGCAAAAACTTCCCAATGGATCAGGTCGGACACGCCCGCTTCCCTCGCATTTTCCTTCGCCAATTCGATCGCTTCCTCGGAAACGTCGGATCCGAAAAGGATGGGCCCGGATTTTTGGGATCCGGTTTCGTTCGGTTTAAAGGAGCCGAAGAGTCTCGTAAAAATCGTGGATCTCGAAAGGCTTCGGTAATTCACCCATCCCTTGTTCCGAAGTCTGAGGGCGGCTTCTATCAGCAACGTGCCCGATCCACAAAACGGATCGTACAGCGCTTCGGTTTCCTTCCATCTGGAGAAACGCAAGAGGGCCTGCGCCAGAGTTTCCCGGAGAGGGGCCTCTCCCCCTTGTCTTTCGTGGCCTCTGCGTTGGAGAGGCTGTGCGTGGAGAGCCAAAAATAATTTCGCCTGATCCATTCTTGAGCGAAGATAAAACAGAACTTCCGGTTCGTCCCTGTCTGCTTCGGGTAAATCCAATCCTTTCGCACGGAATCTGTCGAAGATCGCATCCTTTAACCGGTATGTCGCATAACGCGAATCCGGGAGATTGTCCTTAGTGGTCGCATCGATTCTGAAACGGGTTCCCGGAGAAAGCAGTTTTTCGAACGGATACATCGCCGCGACTTCGTAGAGATCATCGGGCTCCTTGATATTGCTCCAAGAAGACAGTTCGAAGCTGATTCCGGACGCGATCCCGGAACCGAGACAGAAATCCCTGACTTTTTTGACAGGACCTTTGAAGAATACTCCTCCCCGGTTTTCGGAAATGACTTCCAAACCGGCTTCTTCCACTTCTTCCTTTAATAAGAATGCGAGACCATCGCCGCAGGAGGCGTGGAAGGTCAGACTCTCCGGTCTGTCGAACTCGCTTAAGGAAAGTTTGGCGGAGTTCCAACCGGATCTCACATCCTCGTATCGATCCTCGTCCGAGGAAGAAAATCCATGACGATTCCCGAAGGATTCGTTTTCTCTTTGGGAACCGAACGGTTTTCGAGTTCCGTTTTCCCTGGAGCCGAAACGCCCTCTCGGAGATCCGGATCCCTCTTGGGAACGATACGGTCTTTGGTTGCCGCCTTCTCTGTTTCCATTGCCGGAACGAGAACGGAAAGGAGTGCGTTCTTGCCTTTCGTTTCCTTCGTTCCGATCTCCAGATCGGAACGGTTTGCGGTTCTCCCGGGATCCTCCTTCCGAAGTCCCGAACGGTTTGCGATCCCTTCCTTCTCTCGGAGGAAACGGTTTTCTATTTCCGTCGTCTCGGTTTCCTCGTCCGGAGGAAGAATACGGTTTTCGGCCTTCGTTTCTAGAACCGGAATCTCCGTCTCCGCGAGGGCGGAAGGGTCTTCGTTCGTTCCCTTCTTCTTTGGAACGGAAGGGTTTTCTATTTCCGTCGTCTCGGTTTCCTCGTCCGGAGGAAGAATACGGTTTTCGACCTTCGTTTCTGGAACCGGAATCGCCGTCTCCACGAGGGCGGAAGGGTCTTCGTTCATTCCCTTCTTCTTTGGAACGGAAGGGTTTTCTGTTTCCGTCGTCTCGGTTTCCTCGTCCGGAGGAAGAATACGGTTTTCGGCCTTCGTTTCTGGACCCGGAGTCGCCATCTCTGCGAGGGCGGAAGGGTCTTCGTTCGTTCCCTTCTTCTTTGGAACGGAAGGGTTTGCGCTCTTTGTCTTCTTCCCGGGCGCGGTACGGTTTTTTTTCTTCCCCCTCTTCTCGGGAACGGAAGGGTTTTTTATCGGAAGTGCGTTTTCCTTCCTTGGAGCGGAAGGGACCGGATTCTCCCTCTTTGTCGGTTCGGTTTTTATTTCCGGAGCGGAAGGGTTTGTTTTTGGAAGGACCGGAGGATCCTGCGCCCCTTCCTGCGGAGCGGGAGGAGGGGCCTTTTTTATTCACGGATTTTTTAGGAAACAATGTCTAGGAAAGTTGTTGGGCCAAGTAATTTTGGACCCCGATGGTTTTGATGATTTCGAGCTGGGCCTCGAGCCAGTCGATATGCTCCTCCTCGGATACGAGGATCTTCTCAAGCAATTCACGGGTACCGTTGTCCTTGTTTTTAGTGGAAATTTCGATTCCACGGTTGAGACGGTCTACGGCCGAATATTCTACATCCAGATCGTTTTTCAGGATGCTCTCTATGTCCTTTCCCACATTGATTTTCATGTATCTTTGTAAGTCGGGAACTCCATCTAAAAAGAGAATACGCTCAATCACCTGGTCAGCGTGGTGCATTTCTTCGATGGATTCTTTTTTCATATAGTCTGCCAGCTTTTCGTAGCCCCAGTTTTTATTCATTTTGGCATGAATGAAATACTGGTTGATCGCAGTCAGTTCGGCGGAGAGTACTTCTGCTAGGATTTCGAGGACTTCTTGGTTACCTTTCACGTGTTTCTCCTCCAATTTATCACTATAAACGATCGGGCCCTATTTTGAAAAGCGCTATTCCTGCCTTCTCCCGACTTCGCCCTTTTTTGACTTTTCCGAGAACGCGGTTTCGGTTCCCTTGTAGGAAGGATGAATCGGGCTTACATTCTGGATGCAATATTGAGTCGATTCGGCAAATCGGACTCGGATTATCGGTCCCTTTCCCATGAGACTGCGAATCACTTGCTTAGGAATCATCCGGAATTTCGCCCGGAATTTCTGGTTTTTGCGGCCATGGCTCCGGAAAAATATACGGGAGAGATTTTTCTACCGGCAAAGATCCAAGAGAGTCTAGGGCTGCCTAGTCTGTTTGTTGTCCGGACAGAGACGGCTTCTTCCAGCGGAGCGTCCGCTTTACATTTGGCCCGTTATCTGATACTTTCCGGTAAGTTCCGTCGCGGTTTGGTGATCGCCACGGAAATCATGAGTCGTCTTCCTAGAGAAGAGAACAATCTCCTTTTGGGTTCCGTACTTTCGGAAAGCCAGAGAAGATTAGCCATGTCCATGGCTCAGGGCGGAGCGATGACGACGACCAGGTATATGCACGATTATGGATATACCAGAAAGGATCTGTATTCTCTATCCAAAAAGCTTCACGACAACGGATTGGAAAATCCGATTTCCCATATTAAAAAAGAGTTAAACGAAGAGGAATATTTCTCCTCTCCCATGTTTTCCAGTCCTCTTTGTCTTTATGATATTTCCCCTCTTTCCGACGGATGCTGTGCCCTGCTTCTGGAATCGGATCCTTCCCGGATCCCCGGAGACAATGCCAAAATATTCCTGGCCGGGACCGGTCATGGAACTGGACATGTGAGCGGCATACCGGGCGGAACCAGTTTTCCGGCTTCCGTTGAGGCGTTTCGGCAGGCGTATTCGGAAGCGGATCTGGCACCTTCCGACATTAGAGTCGCGGAATTGCACGACGCATTCACTCCTTTCGAATTGATCGGAGCGGAGGATGCAGGACTATTTCCCCGAGGAAAAGCGTTGAAATACGTGGTGGAAGGAGTGACGGATAAGAGAGGAAGGTTGCCGATCAACCCTTCCGGAGGTTTGAAAACCAGAGGGCATCCGGTCGGAGTTTCCGGGTTGGCACAGATTGCGGAATTGTTTTTCTTGATGAATCGGGAAACGTACGGAACCGGTTTAGCTCTTTCCATAGGCGGATTGGGAATCAACAATTTCGCCACCATCTTGCGGTCGGAAGATTAGAAAAGGAAAGAGTCCGGTCGAAAGTCCGTAGGATCCGAAACGAAACGGAAAATTTTCAAGTCAGCGAATGAAGGAAAAGATTCTTTTGATACAAACCGCGTTCCTGGGGGATCTGATCCTTACGACCCCTTTGTTTCGGGCGGTAAAGAAGAAATTTCCGAATTCCTCTCTGACCGTGATCGTAAACAAAGGGACGGAATCCGTTCTCGAAGCCAATCCTTGGATCGATGAGATCCTTCCCCTGGATAAAAAATCCATAAAGTCTTCTCTTGTCCGTTTTTGGAACTTCGCATCCGATCTAAGGAAAAGGAATTTTACTATCTGCCTTTCCCCTCATTTTTCCTTCCGTTCTTCTCTTCTCGCTTGGAGCTCCAGGGCTCCGGTCCGGATCGGTTATCGGACCGCCGGGTTTTCCTTTTTACTCACCGAAAAAAAGGCCAGGCCTATTCTAGGTCCTCACGAAGTGGACAAGCTGCTTTCCCTTTTGTATTCGGAAGAGGAAAGGAAGACGATAGACAAGAGACCGGAACTGCATTGGAAGGAGGAGTCCGTCAACGGAATCCGAGGCATTTTAAAATCTTGGAAACTTGAAAAAGGCGGTTATATTCTAATGGCCCCTTCTTCCTTATGGGAAACGAAACGGATGCCTGCCGAAAAATTCCGGGAGGTCGGCATTGCATTGTCGAAAAAAACCGGAATGCCCATCGTTCTTGCCGGAGGGAAAGGCGATCTGGATCTTTGCGAGGAGGTGGGGAAGGGCTTCGCACTCAATTTCGCGGGGAAAACTTCTCTTCCGGAAATGTCTTATCTGATTGCGGGAGCCGCTTTACTCGTGACCAACGATTCTTCTCCCATTCATTTTGCCTCCGCCTTCGACATTCCCACTTTGGCCGTTTTCGGGGCTACCGTTCCGGATTTCGGATACACTCCTTTGGCCTCCCGTTCGTTTATTTCGGAAATCGAAGGATTGTATTGTAGGCCCTGCGGGATTCACGGGGGAAAGGTTTGTCCAGAGAAACATTTTCGTTGTATGCTGGAACAGGATCCGAATCGAATCGTCGGAGAAGCACTTCGTCTAATAAGTAGGTAGATATGGACCAAAGCATTTTTAGAAAACGGATCCGAGCGGTTCAAAATCTTCTAAAGGAAGGAGAGGTCTTTCTCCTATTCGCCGCAAATCTGAAGATCCGCAACCGGGATGTGGAATATAAATTTCGCCAAGATTCGGATTATTATTATCTAACAGGAATCGAAGAGGAAGACGGGGTCTTGGCGTTGCGCCGGAATCATTCCGCACATTTCGCATTACCGAAAGATAAGGAAAGGGAGATTTGGACCGGAATCCGTTTGGGGAAGGAAGAGATCGGCCGTCGTTTGGAATTGGACGATAGTTTCGATTTGAGCGATTGGGATTCCCGCATCGGAGAGATCCTGACGAACCAGTTTACCTTGTATCATTTTTTCGGAAAAGACAGGGAAAGAGACACGAAGCTGCTGGATTTGGTGAGCACTCTGAATCTGCGCTTGCGGGAAGGAAAATTCGGTCCGCAAAGATGGGAGATTCCGAATTTTCTGCATGAAATGAGGATGATCAAAAGTCCGGAAGAAATCGAAAAACTTAAGGAAGCCTCCGAGATCACCGCTGCCGGCCACAAAAGATTGATGAGGGAAACCAAGCCTCTGATGTTCGAATTCGAATTGGAAGCGATTCTGGAATCGGAATACCTCAAACTCGGAGCCTGGGGCGGAGGATACGGACATATCGTGGCTGCGGGAAAGAACGCGACCATCCTACATTATACCAGCAATCGAGCGAGGATCGGAGAGACGGACGCCATCCTGGTGGACAGCGGTGCGGAAAAGGATTATTACACCGCGGATGTGACTCGGGTATTTCCCGCAGGTAAAAAATTTACGAGCGAACAAAAAACGATCTACGAGCTGGTGCTTCTCGCTCAGAAAGAGGCGATCGCAAATACGAAGTCGGGGGTAGAATTCAATTCCGTTCATGAGAAGACGGTGCGTACATTGACTTCCGGATTGAAAGACCTCGGATTTTTGAAAGGAGAACTTTCCGGATTGATCGAAAGAGGGGAGTTCAAACGGTTTTATATGCATCGCACGGGACATTATTTGGGAATGGACGTCCACGATGTAGGGCGTTATTTCGAAAACGGAAAAAGCAAGCCCATGCAAAACGGGTTGGTCGTCACCGTAGAGCCCGGACTGTATTTCGATCCTTCCGACGAGAGTATTCCGGAAAGATTCCGAGGAATCGGAGTGAGGATAGAGGATGACGTGCTTGTGAATGGAGAGGCTCCGGTCGTGCTCACTTCCGGGATTCCCAAAGAGATCGGAGAAATCGAAGCGTTGAAAAGCTGAGTTTCCGATCGATTATGTCTTTCTAATTTACGCGTTAGACTATCTTTTCGTCTTATCCGCTATTTTTAAAAAATATTCGGATCGCTGTCCGGAAACACCCTTGCCATCCGAGAATCTTTTGCGATATAGGCTCGTTTCGGGAGGATCCGAAAATGGAAGAGAAATTCGTCCGGTATTTGATCAGAAAGGGAGTTTTAAGAAGAATCGATCTGCGCGTTTCGTCCGATCTGTCGTTGCTTTGGGATTTTGCCGTAAGAAAAGCGGGTGATCCGAAATTTCTATATTCCCATTTATTGCAATCCTATCGGATTCGTAAGGCAGGTGGCAGGTTGTCGCAGTGGGAGTTCCGGAAAATCGCTCGGAGCGATTCCCGTAAAAGGATCCGTGTGGATTTTCGGGATTATTGGGAATCGACCTGTCTTGCTTACAGATACGGCACTTCCCTGAGCGGTTTTATGAATGCTTTGCTGGAATTGGAAAGGGATTGTCTGTCCCAGCCTTCGGCGCTTATCGGACTGGACCGAGCTGCCTAGTTCGATTCCAAGTAGAGTCGGATCGCTTCCCGTAAAACCGACAAGCCGATCGGAAGGGCCGATTCGTCAAAATCGAATTTGGAACTATGGTGTGGGTGGATCAATCCTTTGCTTTCGTTCTGAGATCCGACGAAAAAATAGCATCCCGGGACTCGCATTAAAAATGCGGAAAAATCCTCTCCCCCCATTGTCTTGGCTCCTTCTTCGGTGACGTGGCCCGGACCTAAAATATGGTTCGCCGCTTGTCGGACGATAGAAGAAACGGAAGGATGATTGATCGTAGGGGCGTTCGTCCTTTCATACCGGATATCGACGGAGGCGCCGAAAGCGGCGGCGGTATTTTCCACCACCTTACGGAACAATTGAGGAGCGCGATCGAACATTTCCTTTGTGAAGGTTCGTATGGTGCCTTTGAGTTCCGCCGTTTCCGGGATTACGTTGAACGCTTGGCCGGAATGAAAAGCTCCCACAGTAATCACGCAGGAATCCAAAGGATCCGTATTTCTGGAAACGATACTTTGTAAGGCGGTGACGATATGAGAACCGACCAGGATCGGATCCACTGTATGTTGGGGCATTGCCCCGTGCCCGCTGATCCCGCGGACGGTAACGGTGAATTCGTCCACTGCAGCCATCATCGGACCGTCCACGACTCCTATTTTTCCGACAGGAATATGATTCCATACGTGAAGGGCGAGGGCTGCGTCTACGTCGTATTTTTCCAGGATTCCTTCTTCGATCATTTTATCCGCACCTTGGCCGCCTTCTTCCGCAGGTTGGAAGACTAGGAGCACTCTTCCCTTCGGAATGAAGCTCGTCGGATTTTCCTTCAGGTCCGAGGCCAGGCCCATCAACACGGAAGTATGAGCGTCGTGTCCGCAAGCATGCATCACCCCCTCGTGGATGGAGGCGTATTCTACTTTATTTTCTTCGAATATAGGTAAGGCGTCCATATCCGCACGAACGAGAAGGGTTTTTCCGGGCTTTCCGGAATCGACGAGGCAGGCGATTCCCGTTTTCGCGATACCGGATTGGAAAGTATACCCTAGGGATTGCAGGTGTTTTGCGACGAAACCTGCGGTACCTTTTTCCTCGTATTTCAATTCCGGATGCTTGTGTATGAAGCGGCGGTACGAGACGAGTTCATCGGTTCTTTGCGGAGATACGGATTTCATAGGAAGGCCTTTCGTTCAGGGAACAAATCGAAGGTAAGCCTGTCTCTCTTTTTTCGACGAAAACCGTCGCTTCCGACGGGTTTTCGATCCTTAGAGTGTGCGATCGTAATCGCTCAATTCCTTCTTCCAAACTTGGGTTCCGCAATAATGGTCCCCTTCGGGGCAATAGGGTTTTACGTCTCCCTGGAGGCGGATCCAGCAGGGGGCCTTGATCCATTTTGCGATTTCCGGGTGGACCTTCTGCAAATCCGTCAGTTCGTTTATCGAAGCCTGGAAAATCTCTTCCTGCGCGTTGTAGCAGGTTCTGGCCCTCCATTTGTGATGAAGGTTCAAAAGGTCGCCGCTTTCGTAAAAACGGATCGGGAACGCGTTCGGTAAAAGATACGTCGCGTATTCCGGGCTTCCCCCTTCCTCCAGGAATCGGTTCAGGTTCCGAAAGATTCCGTCCATTTTGGTGCGGTAGGTTTCTTCCAATTTGGAATATTTCATCACGACTTTCGGTACGATATAATCCGGCATTCCCGCATACTGGGATAGGAGCACCGGGCGGGCCCCAGGTACCATTCTATGTCTTTGGTCCTGGCTATCCGCCGTATGGGAGATGCGCTTCTTGAACGTATAGTGCACGTTGAACATGGCTCTCGCCAAGGGACTCATGGTGGTTTCGTTCAAGGTGGAAGTGAGATGAGGATTTTTACTCGGGTCCAAAACCAAGCGAATCGCTTCCTCGTCGTTCAAGGATTCCCGGGAGATTCCCAGAACCGAACGCACGGAAGAGGCTAGAATTTCCGAGGAATTTTCCGAATAGGATACCAAGCGCGAGTAACGCGAGTCCAGATCCTGGTCGAATTCCCGTACGAAGATTTTCGCGTTGCCGGGTCGGAAGTCGGAGGAACCGTCCGCATAAAATTCTCTGAAAAAGCGGTATTCCGCCGTTTCTTCCAGAGGAATCGGATCGTCCATTTCCTGGACGTACAGAGGATCCATTTCCCGTACTTTTTCGATCATTTCCTCGACTACGATTCTTTGTTCCTCCGGTACGTTGAAGGAATTCATCAGTCGGTGGTACCGGTGCAGGGTCAATCCGTTCACCGAATGATAGAGATACGTAAAGGTTCCGAGAGGGAGAAGGTAACGGGCCACTTCCAGGCATTTCTTTTTGATCTGGGGTTGCCATTTTTCCGGGTAATTCGCTCTGGCTTTATAGACTAGGAAGTATTCGTCCTGGATGAACGGATGCAGGAGTTCCACAAATTCGAAATACGCTCGGGAGGCGAATTCCACCGCATCCAAGTACGTTTCCTTCTTCTTCCCTTCCAGAGAAGTAGGAATATAGTAGTTCTCCGGCTTTACTTCCACATAACGTTGGCTGACCTGCTCGGAATTGTAGTAGGGATGAGAATGTAGAAAGGACCAGACGAATTGGCGGGAAACCTTGTCCAAGGTAAAAATGAAATGGGGGTGTTGCCTCGTGGTTAAATGGCCCGCTTTTTTCGTGGATTTGGCGACCTTATCGCGGATCTCCAGGGACTTTTCCGAACGGATCATGTCCTCCGGCAAAAGAATGCCTTTGGAAGAATAACAGGTTCTTGCAGAAGCGATGGCGAGGTTAAAGGGTTGTTGGGTGGCGTCTAAGAGTCGGACAATGGGTTTCTGGCTTTCCATAGATGAGGGGGTTCCCGGAAACGCTAGGATGAAAGGGACAGGGTCTAGGAAAAGAATTTTCCGACATAATTTGGATTCTTATGTCTCCTTTTCAGGAGAAAAAAAGGAGGATTCTGCCGATTTGGCCGAAAATTAGGACTTCTTTTTCTTTCTTTCCGGTTTTTTGGGGGTCGTTTCGGTTTCTTCTTCCGCCCAAGATCCAAAGTGAGAAGAGGAAGTCGGTTCTTCCGCGGGAACGGAAAGGTGTCTGGATTTTTGGAATTCCGCTTCTAACCGTTTCTTATTGATCGCCTTCCTTCTTTCCTGGCCTTCGGAGAGATTCAGCAAAAATTCCATCACGATCGGGAGAAGCACTCGGGAAAAGACGGTCGCCACAATGATTCCGAAGATCACCACGGTCGCCAACGGTTTTTGGATTTCCGCTCCTGCCATGGAGGAAAGCGCCATGGGAATAAAACCGATGGCGGCGATGACTTCCGTAGTCAAAACCGGTCGGAGAGAATGGAGTCCCGCGTTGATCACCGCGTCGTAGGTACCGTGTCCTTTGCTCAATTCTTCCCTTAATGTGGATGCATAAACGACTCCGTTTAACACCGCGATTCCGCTCACAGCTATGAAACCGATCCCCGCAGGAATGCTGAACGGCAATCCCCGGAACACCAGCCCGATGACTCCGCCGGAAATCGCGAGAGGTACCACGATGAATACGCCTAACGCGTAGTAAATGCTTCCGAAAGCGGCCATCAGCATGAAGAAAATGATCGCAAGCGCGATAGGAACCACGAGTAGGAGTCTGTTTTTTGCGCGGGTAAAGTTTTCGAACTGTCCTCCCCAATCCGTTCTGTACCCGTTCGGAAGGTTTTTTTCCAGATCTGCCGTCGCTTTTTGCGCATCGTTTACGAATCCCACCAGATCCCGACCGCGAACGTTCACTTCCACCATGATCCTTCGTTTGAGAGCTTCCCGATAGATCGCCGCCGGTCCTTCTTCCAACTGGATGGAGGCCACTTGTCCGAGAGGGATCGTGATTCCTCCGGAGGTCATGACGGGGATATTTTCTATTTCGTTCAGATCCGAAACGTCCAATTGCAGACGGACGACCAGATCGAATCTCTTGAATCCTTCGAATACCTTTCCTTCCTGTCTGCCGATCCGGAGAGCTTCCACAGTGGTCAGGATTTCTTCCGCTTCCACGCCGTACCTTGCCATTTTTTGTCGGTCGGCTTTGATCTCTATCAAAGGAAGTCCCAATACGCGCTGCACCCGAAGGTCGGCCGCACCGGGAACTTTTTTGATCTTTTCCACGAATTGGGAAGCAGTGTCCTTTAACACTTGTAAGTCGTCTCCGTAAATCTTTACGACCAAATCCGCCTTAGATCCGGAAAGCAAAACGTTGACTCTGTTTTCGATCGGTTGGGAAAGGGAGATCGTGCTGGAAGGTACCGCATTCAGGATCGCTTCCTTGAATTTGTCCATGAGTTCCTCTCGCGAGGAAGCGTTGGTCCATTCCCGAGTAGGCAGAAGCTTGACCATGGCTTCTCCTTCTTCCGTACCTATGGGCTCGGCTGCGGATTCTCCCCGACCCATCTTGGTCACGACACTTACGGTTTCCGGGAATTTCGCGATGACCTTTTCCAATTCGGTGTTCGTCTCCCGGGAATAGCGGAGAGCCGTGGACGGAAGTCTTTTGATGTCGATCGCGAATTCTCCTTCGTCTATTCTGGGCAAGAATTCCGATCCTAACGTGGAACCTAAGACTACGGAAAATGCGATGACTCCGATACCGGTGCGGAGAAAGAGGGACTTGTTTGCCATTCCGAAATTCAGGAGGGCCAGGTATTTTTCCGTGATCATGTCCCAGTATTTGCTCTGGTAAAAGATCGGTTTTTTGAATAGGATACTCGCCGCCGCGGGAAAGGTTGTCAGACTGAACGCCAAAGCCATGGCCAAGGAAATGGCTACCGTCATGGCCATGGGTTGGAACATTCTTCCCTCCACTCCTTCCAGAGTCATCAGGGGAAGATAGACTAACAGGATAATGCCGACGGAAAACGTCGCCGCTCTGGCTACACGGACACAGGCTTCCGTAATGATTTGTTCGGAGGCAAGGTCTCGGTCGTCCTGCGTGTTCTGCAATTCGTAGAATGTTTTTCTCAATAGGAATCCGTGTAGGATCGATTCCAGCATTACGATGGCTCCGTCTACGAGGAGACCGAAATCCAGGGCTCCTAGGGACATCAGATTTCCTACGATTCCGAACATCCTCATGAAAATGGTCGTGGCAAGCATCGGAATCGGGATGGAAAGACTTACCAACAATGCGCCTTTTACCGTTCCTAATGCGAGGATCAGTACAAGTATGACGAGAACCGCCGCTTCCGCAAGATTCGTAAAAATGGTGCCTAAGGTTCGCCCTATGAATTCGGACCGATCGTAATAGGTAACGATCTGCATGCCTTCCGGAAGCCTCGTGCGCAGAATCTCTATCCTTTCCTTGACTCTCTTGACCACTTCCAAGGAATTTTGCCCCATGAGCATGATGGCTGTGGCTCCCACCACTTCCCCTTTTCCGTCCTTCGTCATGATTCCGAATCGAAGCGCCGGGCCGGTTTCCACCGTGGCGATTTGTCCGAGAAGGAGAGGGACACCGTCCCGTTCGGTTTTTACCGCCACGTTCCGGATTTCTTCCACGGTTTTGAACTGGCTTTCCCCTCGGATGACGATCTGTTCGGCGCCCTTCGAGATATAGCCTCCGCCCGTATTCTGGTTCGCGGACTCCAGTTTTTGACAGAGTTGTGACAGTGTAATATTATGAACTGCTAATCTTTGCGGATCTATCTTGATCTGGTACTGTTTCGCATATCCGCCTATGATATTTACATCAATGACTCCTTCCGTGGATTTGATTTCCCGGGCGAGTTCCCATTCCATATAGGTCCTTAATTCTTCGGGAGAATGTCTGTCGCTGGTCAGAGCGAATTCGTAGATGTCTCCCAAGCCGGTGGCGATTGGTGAAAGTTCCGGCGATCCGTACCCTTTCGGAATCGCAGCTTCCGCCGCACGGAGTCTCTCGTTGATCAATTGTCTCGCCAAGTATATGTCCGTGCCGTCCTTAAAAACCGCAGTGACGCTACTGACTCCCGTACGGGAAATGGATCGGATTTCGGCGACGTTCGGAACTCCGGTGATTTCCATTTCGATCGGGTAGGTGATGAATTGTTCCACTTCGATCGGAGAGAGTCCGGGAGACTGGGTGACCACAGACACTTGCACGTTCGTGATATCAGGGATCGCGTCTATGGAAAGCTGAATCGCATTATAGGCTCCGATCATGGTCAGGATACCGGTGATTGCCAGGACCAGGAGTCTGTTCTTGATGGAAAATCGGATCAGTCTATCTATCATGCGCGGCTTCCGGTAAAGGATACGAACAACATCGACGACTTCAAGAAGGTGTCGATAGGTTTTTTCGGGAAAACTTCCCGTACTCCGGTAGGTTTAACCGTTTCTCTCGAAAAGGAAAAGAGACATTCCTTTGGATTCGCCTTGTTGTCGCAGAGAAAAACCGGACTCGTCGGCCCACTCCAGGATTTTCGCTTCGGGTAGGATCAGTTTGCAGTACGAACTCGTCGTGAAATTCCATAGATTTCCGTCCCATTCGTGATATAGATCCGTTACGAGAACCTTATCTTCTTCGAAAGAAAGAATGCAGGAAAATATCCGATTCCGTTCCACCCGAACCGGAAAGCCGACCTTCTCTCCGATTTTTCCGCGACCTAGGTCCCTGTATCCCAACGCGAATCTTGCCCCCGATTTCAAAAAGGAACCCCAGAGACGAAAGAGTTTCCTCACCGAGGTTTTGGACTCTAAATGCGTTAGAGTGTCTCCCATGCAGACCAAGAGTTCGGGACATTCCCCCGCGTAGAGGGAAGGGGCCGTTATGTCCGCTTCTCTGGTTTCCAGGTTCAGTCCGACGTTCCTGGAGGATAATTCGTTTAACAATTTCGAACTAAGATCCAACGACAAAACCCGGAATCCCAATCTGGCGAGGGGAAAGGATTGTACTCCGCTTCCGGCTCCCAAATCCCAGGCGATCCGATTTCCCATCGGGGAAATTCCCCAACTGCGGAATAGTTCCGCCGCTTCGGCTTCTTTTTGGTCGGCGTCTCCGATCATCCAGGAGTATTTTTCGGCCAAAAAGGTTTCGTAATGTTCTTGGGGAGTGAGCATGCGGCAATCTAGGAGTAATCCGGAGTTTCGGTCCCGATTCCTTAGTTCAGACGATAGATTTGGACTTCGCTTTCCCTGCCTTTGACTTTTACAGGGGGGAGGGATTCGCAAGAAATATAATGTTTGATCTGCTCATACACCGCTTCCGTGACTAAGAGAGCGGTGCCATAATCCTTATTGAGCTGTTCCACTCTGGACGCGAGATTGACTGTGTCTCCGATGATCGTGTATTCCTTTCTTTGGGAAGATCCCACGCTGCCGGTCATCGCTTCTCCGGAATGCAATCCGATTCCGATTTTCGTTTCGGGAATTTTTCCCTCCCGATTCAGATCCGCCACTTTTTCTAGGATCTCCATGGACGCGTTAACGGCGTTCTGCACGTCCTTTCCCTGGTCGGAAAGGGGAGCTCCGAATACCGCCATGAATCCGTCGCCCAGGAATTTATTGATGATTCCATTGTTCCGATTCACTATGTCGATCATATCCTCGAATAGGGTGTTCAGATAAGTGATGACTTCCGTAGGAGTTTTCTTTTCAGAGAATTTCGTGAAATTTCTGATATCCAAAAACATCACACAGACTTCCCGACTTTCCGAAATCGTCTCCGCTTTTTGGCTCATGAGTCTGTCGACCACGGACGGAGAGACGTATTGTCCGAACATACCCACGATTTGGTTCCTTTCCTCCAATAAAGTATAAGATTTTCTTAACGTATTTTTCAACCGGATTCCCACGATTCCCGCCAGAGCTCCCGAACCGATGAATATGAAGGATCGCATGATGACGGGAATTTTGGAGTAGAAAAACGGATACGGAAAATCGGTCGGAGCCGTCCCAGGAGTATAAGCCAGACCCAGCACCATGAATTCCACTCCCGCCACGAGACCTGTAAACAAGGAAAGTCCGAACTCCATTCTTAGTATGGAGAGCAGGATGAATATGAAGAATAGGTTGGGAATGGGGGAATTCAGAGTGACGATCGGGGACTCGAAATGGTGCAGAAAGATGAATAGGACGACCCCGGGTAACGAAGTCTCGATCAATGCATTCCCGAATCTAGGGATTAAGGGAAGAGGTTTCTCTTTTTTCTTCCAAAATTCCAGGATGCGCAGAACGATCAGTTCGTACACGCTTCCGAAGGCAAGGGTCCCGATGATGATCTTGAAGGGAAAGATCGTGCCGGAACTCTCATTGAATTCTTTCCTCGCAAAAAAGGATAGGCCGATCCAAGCCGTGGCAGCGACCAGGAAACTCGCGAGGAGGATTTTGCTCCGGATCTTTTCGCTTTGGAGTGTCTCTGATTCCAGGGTGTTGGAGAACGTATCCAGTAGTTTCGGGGCCATACTAGTTTTTCCTTTTTCGCGAACGAGTTCCGTATCTACCATCGGACCTTTTCAGGGTCAATGAGTTTCCGTTTTTCCAGGAAGAATACCGTCAAGACGAAGGCATATTCTAAAATCATGAAAAAGGGTTCATCCTTGTAGGGTGCGTTCCGGTACGTGGAGTAGGAAAGGATCCAGATACCGGCCGCCGCCTGGGGCCAGAGAGAATTCGTAAAAACGACCCCTGCTAGCAAGGGCAAAATGTACCAGGGATGCACCGTCGTAGAGAAAAGAAGGTAGATTCCCAAAACGGAAATCCACGTTTCCGCGGCTTTTTCCAACGTTTCCGTTTTACGGGAACGGAGATAGGAGGTAGTGGAGATTAGGATCGCGCTAAGGATGGCGAGATGGATTCCCGCAGCATACGGAAACCAAGTACCGCGTAAAAAGGCCTTCCATAGGTAATAAGTACCTCCGTGGAATTCGAACAATCTGAAATAGACTCCGATCCCTTTTTCCCATTGTTTGTCGATGGAAGGAAGGAGGTTTTCTCCGAACAATAAGATGCCTAGGACAAGGAGAACGAGGAAGACGAGGAGGGCTAGGATCGCCTTCCCGTTTTTTCTCCTGTCCTGCCAGAGGCGAAAGGATAGGAAGGGAAGTAGGAGCAAAGGAATCAGCTTGGTAAGGATCGCCGCAGAGTAAAAGATCCAGGTCAGTAAGGGTTTCCCTCGGAATCGATAAAAGAAAAATCCGAACAGAAAGAAGATGAGGATGGGTTCCGGATGCCCGCTGCCGCAGCCTTCCAGTAAAACCAGGGGGTGCATCCAGTATTTGAGGAAATTTTCGCGGTGTTCCTCCGTTCCTCGCAATCGAACCAAGACGGCGGTGGCAATTTCGAATCCGAAAACGATTCCTTTCCAGATTCCGATTCCGATCGGAACGGAACCGAAGAACCTCATTCCTTCTCCAGCTAGGAAAAAAAAGAACTGCAATACCGGAGGATAGACGGAGTAGAATCCTGCGGAATTCATTTCCTCTTTTAATTGAAGGCCTAATCTTGCGTCCGCTTCGGAAAAACCGATTTGTTCTAGGTCGCGAGGCAATACTGCATAAGGTACGATTCCGTTCCCTTCCAAAAGCCCGTCCCAGAGAAATCGGAAAACGTCCTCGGAGAGTACGGGAGGAAGAAACAAAAAAAATCCTCGAAGTAGAAGACCGGCCCAGAGGAGCGCTCGGTAGGGAAGCCGTTCGCTTTTGAAAGAGGAGAGGGAAAGGGCATAAAACGTGAGGCAGGTACAGAATGCGACCAGCAACGGATAAAAATCCGATCGGGAAAAGAAGAGGGAAAAGATGGCGAGAGGAAGGGCCCATCCCAAAAGAAAAGAAAACCTCCATGAGAGGGAGTTCCTTTTCGGACCCAAGGTGTTTTGGAAGAAAATCTGCATTTTGTTCAATATAACGGATTTTTCTTGAAATAAAACGGAATTGAGTTAGGCTTGGTCCAGGATGGCTTCCATGCGTATTTCCATCGGAAATTTCCCGGATACCGTAAACGAGTTTGCTGCTCGCTCTGTGGCCGGGCTTGTTTTGCTTCTTTCCTTGCTTACGATTTGGACCCAGTCGTTGTGGCTCGTGCTGGCTTTGGCATTCGGTTTTTTGGCTCGGGTTCTGTACGGGCCGAAATTTTCTCCCTTTGCCCGCCTGGCAATCCATGTGCTCGTACCGGTATTCAGATTGGGAGAACGTATTGTTCCCGGACCTCCAAAACGATTTGCCCAGGGAATCGGTTTGGTTTTTAGCGGAACCGCGTCCGCTCTGTTAGGTTTCGGATTCCTATTAGAATTTCGGTTCGTATTAGGGATCTTGGCGTTTTTTGCCGCACTCGAATGTTTTCTCGGATTTTGTGCCGGTTGTTTTGTGTTCGGGAAACTCATGGAATGGGGTTGGATTCCCCGAGAAATCTGCGAGAAATGTAACAACTTGACCTTCTCCTCCGAAAAATAAAACGAAAAACTTCCGTTTTACGGGTGTTTTTCGACCAAGGCTTGGGAAACTTTGGCCGCTGTAAGAGTCAAACTCTCGGCGAAATCGATCTTTTTTGTCGCTGCATCCTTGATGGATCGGCAGACTTTCGTTTGGAAAATAGAGGAGAGAATATGGCACAAGAGACCACGTATTATAAACCGGAAGACCTCAAGAAATTCGGAAACATAGGCGAGTTCGAACCGGATCTGGCAAAAAAATTCTTCGATTACTATGGAGCGGTTTTCGCGGACGGGGCCTTGAGCGCCAAAGAGAAGTCCTTGATTGCTCTGGCGGTGGCTCACGTAGTGCAATGTCCGTATTGTATCGACGCATATACCGCCGACAGTTTGGAAAAAGGAGTCACGGAAGAACAGATGTGGGAAGCGATCCATGTAGGAGCCGCGATTCGAGGCGGAGCTAGTCTCGTTCATAGCGTTCAGGCTCTGAATAAGGTAAAAGAGCTGAGCATCTGAGTTCTGCCGTCGATCCGTTATGAAGAGTTTGCTCGCAAGAGGAAGCGAACTTTCCTCCTCCTCGGAACAATTGAAGATCCTGACCGACGTGTCGGAAAAGAAGTCTCTGCCTCTTTTCGAAACGAAACTCGAGGGGTCGGGTTTGGCGCCGTTCCTGCCGACTCGAATCGAAATCCTGCAGGTGAACGTCGGAAAACTATGCAACCAAACCTGCAAGCATTGTCATGTGGACGCAGGACCGGACCGGAAAGAGATCATGTCCCAGGAAACCATGCGGCAATGTTTGGACGTTCTTACAGGATCCGAGATTCCCGTTTTGGACATTACGGGAGGAGCTCCCGAGATGAATCCGAATTTTCGCTGGTTCGTGGAGGAAGCTTCAGGCTTAGGGAGAAAGGTCCTGGTCCGTTGCAACTTAACGATTCTTCTCGCAGGAGAAAAGTTCAGGGATCTTCCGGAATTCTTTGCCGCCAATCGTGTGGAGATCGTTTCCAGTCTTCCCTATTTCCAGAAGAGAAGAACGGACGCTCAAAGGGGAGAAGGCGTCTTCGATAAATCCGTCGAGGCCTTGCGCAGATTGAATTCCGTCGGTTACGGGATCCCAGGTTCCGGATTGGTTTTGAATTTGGTCTATAATCCGGCCGGAGCGTTCTTGCCCGGAGGGCAATCCACTTTGGAAGGGGATTTTAAAAAGGAACTGAAAAGCCAGTTCGGAGTGGATTTCAATTCCCTCTTTACCATTACGAACATGCCCATCAGCCGCTTTTTGGAATACCTAATCGAAAGCGGAAACTTGGAAGAATACATGGAAAAACTTGTGTCTTCCTATAATCCTGCTGCGGCCGTCGGAGTCATGTGCAGGAATACTCTGAGCGTAGGCTGGGACGGGAATCTGTACGACTGCGACTTCAATCAAATGTTGGATTTGCCCGTTGCGGGAACCGTGAGAACGATCGGAGATTTTCATCTGGCATCTCTGGAGAAGAGAAAAATCCGATTGCACCAACACTGTTACGGATGTACGGCGGGAAGCGGGTCCTCTTGCGGCGGTGCGATCGCGTAAAACACGCCTTTCGACTCGGATCTTAACGCGAAATTAACGTTTCAGGTCTACTTCCGCACTATCACCATATTGACTCAGAACGGAAAAAAGGCTACTCTCTTGGCAACAGAGAACCTACCTTGTTTCAAGGTTCGCGTCTCTCGGAGGTTTTCTTGTCGTACCCGCTTTTAGCAACCCTCGTCTTCGGCCTTGTGGTCTATCTGATCTATGCGATCATGAAACCGGAAAAATTTTAGGAAAAAATAATGAACGGAAACGATTCGGTTTTTTATTTTCTGTATTTCGCGGTTCTCTTTTTAGTCTCTCCATTGCTCGGCGCGTTTATCGCCAAAGTGATGGACGGAGAAATCCCCGTATTTCTAAAGCCAGTGGCCGCCGTGGAAAAAATCATTTACCGTGTGACAGGGGTTCGTCCGGAAGAATCTTCCAGTCCGAGAACCTACGCACTGGAAATTCTAGGTTTCACATCGGTCTGCCTACTCGCGGTGACATTCGGACTTCGTTTCCAGGAGTTTCTTCCTTGGAATCCGGAAGGCAAGCCGGGTTTACACTGGGATCTGGCCTGGAACACTGCGGTAAGTTTTACCACGAACACGAATTGGCAGGCCTATTCTGGAGAGAGTTCCCTTTCCTACGGAAGCCAAATGCTCCTTTTGGGAGTGCAGAATTTCGTCAGTGCGGGCGTGGGGATCGCAGTACTCGCGGCGATGGCACGCGGGCTACTCGGCGCATCTAAGACGGGACTCGGAAATTTTTTCGTGGATCTTACCCGGTCCGTCCTTTATATCCTCCTGCCGCTCTCCTTTCTATTCGCCTTAGTGCTGTTAGCCCAGGGAGTGATCATGGATTTTTCCTCCTATATGGGGGCTACGACGTTGGAAGGAGAATCTGTGAAGATCCCCATGGGGCCGGCCGCTTCCCAAATCGCGATCAAACAATTGGGAACGAACGGAGGGGGATTTTTCGGAGTGAACTCCGCGCATCCGTTCGAGAATCCGACGCCCTTCTCGAACTGGTTGCAGTCTTTGGCGATTCTTCTGATTCCTGCCTCCCTCCCTTTCGCTTTCGGTAAATGGGCCAAATCCTGGAAGGCGGGAGTTTCTCTGTTTATCGCGATGCTCGTATTGTTCGCGGGAAGTTTTGCGGTCTCCTTTTGGTCAGAACTGTACTCCTCTTTGCAAGTTGCGGGACCGAATTGGGAAGGAAAAGAGATCCGCTTCGGAATCGCACAGAGTGTTCTTTGGGAGATGGCGACGACAGCCGCGTCCAACGGTTCCGTGAACTCCATGCACGATAGCTTCTCCGCCTTAAGCGGTGGAGCGGCCTTGTGGAACATTCTGTTAGGGGAAATCGTTTTCGGGGGAGTCGGGGTCGGTCTTGCGGGAATGTTGTTTTACGTGATTCTCACCGTCTTCATCGCTGGATTGATGGTGGGCCGTACTCCGGAATACTTCGGTAAGAAAATAGAGGCCAGGGAAGTGAAATACGCACTCGTCGGGACCTTAGCTCCGGGAATCTGTATGCTTCTTTTTACTGCGGTCGCGGTTTCCTACGATTTCGGATTGTCTTCGCGCGCGAATAACGGTCCTCACGGATTGACGGAAATATTGTACGCTTTCGCCTCCGCGGCAGGAAATAACGGATCCGCTTTTGCGGGTTTGAATGCGAACACGGTTTTTTACAATACGACTCTTTCCTTTTGCATGCTTTTGGGTAGGTTCGCCGTGATTCTACCTGCCATCGGTTTGGCGGGGGCCTTGGTGGATAAGAAAAAAGCTCCTGCCGGAGAGGGTACCTTTTCTACGGACGGTCCCTTGTTCGTTCTGCTTTTGGTATCCGTAATCGTTTTGGTGGGAGCTCTTACTTTCCTACCGTTACTCGTTCTCGGTCCGGGAGCCGAATACCTGCTCCACGGTTTGGGGAGGACCTTTTAATCTATGACTTCCAATAAAAAGACTTCGTTTTTCGGCGACTCCGATCTCTTACTTCGCGCGATCCGGGATTCGTTTCTCAAATTAGATCCCAGGACTCAGTGGAAAAACCCGGTGATGTTTATGGTATATTTGGGAGCGATTCTGACGACTGCGGAATTGTTTTCAAGTTCGGGGCATCTCGCTTTTACCGCGCAAATTTCCTTATGGCTCTGGGCGACGGTATTGTTCGCGAATTTTGCGGAGGCACTTGCGGAAGGTAGGGGAAAAGCGAGAGCGGAATCCTTGAGGAAAACCAGGCGCGAGACTCAGGCAAGGAAATTGACCGGGAATTCGGAGACTAAGGTTCCGGCTTCCCAACTTCGTACGGGAGACAAGGTGATCTGTGAAGCCGGGGATATCATTCCCGGAGACGGAGAGGTTGTGGACGGAATCGCATCCGTGGACGAATCCGCAATTACCGGAGAATCCGCTCCCGTGATTCGGGAATCGGGCGGTGATAGATCCGCGGTGACCGCAGGAACGAAAGTGTTAAGCGACAAGGTCGTCATTCAGATCACGACAGACCCGGGAAAGACGTTCATCGATAAGATGATCGCTTTGGTGGAAGGAGCGGCCAGACAAAAGACTCCGAACGAGATCGCGTTATCCATTCTGCTTTCTGCGCTTTCCCTCGTTTTTCTTTTGGCTGTTGCCACCTTGGTTCCGGCGGTTCATTACAGCTTAAAAGAAGGAGGAGGAGATCTAGGTCTTTCCGGTTCTCTTCCGGCTCTTGTGGGATTTTTGGTCTGCCTGATTCCCACCACGATCGGCGGTTTGCTTTCCGCGATCGGAATCAGCGGTATGGACCGTTTGATTCGTAGGAACGTGATCGCAAAATCCGGACGAGCCATAGAAGCGGCAGGCGATATAGACGTGCTTCTCTTAGATAAGACCGGAACCATCACGTTCGGAAACAGGATGGCGACGAGGTTTTTACCGGCTCCGAAAGTGGAGGAACAAAGACTTGCGAACGCCGCACAGCTCGCATCTCTTTCCGACGAAACACCGGAAGGTAGATCCATCGTAGTGCTCGCCAAGGAAAAATACGGAATCAGAGGTAGGAACCTTTCCGAGCTGGGAGGAAACTTCGTTCCGTTCACCGCCAAAACTAAGATGAGCGGAGTGGATTTTACGTCCCAGGCAGATGGAAAAAGCAGACAGAACATCCGGAAGGGAGCGTCGGATGCGATTCGAAATTACGTGATCGGACTCGGTGGAGAATTTCCGGACGAGATCGTTCGAATCGTGGAGGACATAGCGAAGGAAGGAGGAACCCCTCTCGTAGTTTCGGAAGGCAGGGAAATTTTAGGCGTCGTACATTTGAAAGACGTCGTAAAAGGCGGGATCCGAGAACGTTTTGCCCGTTTAAGAACGATGGGAATCCGGACCGTGATGATCACGGGAGACAATCCTCTTACCGCGGCGGCGATCGCTGCAGAAGCGGGAGTGGACGATTTTATCGCGGAGGCGACTCCCGAGAGTAAGTTGAAACGAATCCGGGAAGAGCAGGCCTCCGGCAAATTAGTCGCGATGATCGGAGACGGAACCAACGACGCGCCGGCTCTCGCTCAGGCGGACGTCGGAGTCGCGATGAATACCGGAACTCAAACCGCAAGGGAGGCCGGGAACATGATAGACTTGGACAGCAATCCGACCAAGCTCATCGAGATCGTGGAAATCGGAAAACAGCTTCTCATGACCCGAGGATCTTTGACGACGTTCAGCGTGGCAAACGACGTATCGAAGTATTTCGTCATTCTTCCGGCGATCTTTGCGAGTCTGTATCCCATGTTCGGGAAAGGAAGTCTAGGAGTCCTGAACTTCCTGGGATTAGGAAGTCCGGAGTCCGCGGTCTTAAGTGCGGTGATCTTCAACGCGTTGATACTCGTGTTTTTAGTACCTCTGGCCCTGAAGGGCGTCGAGTATCGTCCTATAGGAGCGGATTCCGTGTTGGCGAGAAACGTATTCATTTACGGTTTCGGCGGCTTGCTATTGCCTTTTTTCGGCATCAAAATCATTGACGTTCTGTTGAATTACGTCCAAGGGTGGTTCGTATGAGAAGAGTAGTTTCTCAATTCTTTTTTTGGACTGTCCTTTGCGGAGTCCTTTATCCTTTCTTAATTTACGGAATCGGAAAGATGGTATTTAAGGAACAGAGTCAGGGTTCGCTGATCGTGAGGAACGGAAAAGTGGCGGGATCAGCGTTACTCGCTCAAAAGTTCGATTCCCCGGAATTCTTTCACCCCAGACCTTCCGCTGCCGGATTTAACCCGGAGTCAGGAGCCGCGAGCAATCTGGGAACGACTAGCGAGACGCTACGCAAACAGATGGAGGAAAGAAGAAAATACTGGTTGGAGAGAGGAGGGGCCGAAGAGGTTCCGGCAGAATTGGTTTTCGCTTCTGCAAGCGGTCTGGATCCGCATTTGAGTCTTAGGGCGGCGGAATACCAGCTTCCATTAGTCGCAAAAGCAAGAGGATTAAACGAAGAACAAATTCGGCATCTAAAAGATCTAATCGTGCAAGTTTCGGAGCCTCCGCAATGGGGAATTTTCGGCGAGGAAAAGATCAACGTCCTCAAATTGAATTTGGCTTTGCAAGACTCGGCGCAATTGGCGCAACGTTCCGACGGAAAGAATCACTAAAGAGAGAAGTAAAAAAACCGTATGACCTATCCTGAGGAAAAAAGACCGGATCCAGACGAATTGCTTTCCAGGATCGGAGCGGAATCGCAGTCCAGAGGAAAGTTCAAGATCTTCTTCGGGATGGCGGCTGGCGTGGGGAAAACCTTCGAGATGCTCCGGGACGCGCAAAAAGCCAAGTCCGAGGGAAGAGACGTGGTTGTGGGTTATCTGGAGACCCATAAAAGAAAAGAGACGGAAGAGCAAGCGGCAGGCTTGGCGCTACTTCCCCGAAAGAAATCGAAATACAAGAACGTCGAGTTGGAGGAGATGGACCTGGACGGGGTGCTGGAAAGAAAACCCGAACTGGTCCTGGTCGACGAATTGGCGCATACGAACGTTCCGGGTTCCCGGCATCCGAAGAGGTACCAGGACGTACTCGAAATTCTGGACCATGGAATCGACGTGTATTCCACGTTAAACGTACAGCATTTGGAAAGCCGAGCCAATATCGTGGAGGAACTCTCCGGGGCTCCCGTCTCGGAAAGAGTACCGGATTCCATCCTCGAGATCGCCGATGAAGTCGAATTAGTGGACCTTGTCCCAGACGACCTGATCAAAAGATTGAAAGAAGGAAAGGTCTATCCCTCCGAAAAAGTGGCGGGCGCTTTAAGTTCTTTCTTTCGAGTTCCGAATCTGACGGCTCTCCGGGAACTTGCCTTAAGTTATACTTCCAAGCTCGTGGACAGGGAACTTTCCCGACTCGAGCCCACGAAGGATTCCAAATTATCGGAAAAGATTCTGGTCGCGATCAGTCCCGCTCCCGGGTCCGGGGAGTTGATCCGTCACGCCAAGAGAATGGCTTTTTTACTGAAGTGCAGTTGGGTGACGGTTTACATAGAAAACGGAAGGAGCCTTACGGTCGAGGAAAGGAAACAGTTGCATTCCCATCTTCAATTGGCGAGAGAATTGGGAGCCGAGATCCTAAGCCTTCCCGAAAAGGATCTAGTACAGGGGATCCTAAGGGCCGTAGAGAGAACCAAGGCCACCCATGTGGTGATCGGTCGGACCACTCACAGTCGTTTCCGGCATTTTCTGGAGGGAGGCTCCCTGCTGGAAAGGCTATCCGCGGAATCCGCGAATTTCCAATTGGTCGTCGTTCCGGGAGGGGAAGGAAAATACAAGAATTTACGACCTATCTGGTGGATCGGAAAGTCCGGGCCTATCCAGTATTTCTTTTCCTTTTTAGGACTTTTGGCGGTCACTTCGGTGAACCTTCTGCTTCTGAATCTGGTGGGCTACTGGTCTATCGGATTAGTATATCTTTTTTTTGTAATGTTCATTTCCTTGTTTGCGGGGCGCGGTCCGGTTCTGGTCACTTCCGCTCTTTCCGCATTGCTCTGGAATTTCCTGTTTATCCCTCCGAGGTTCACGTTTTTTATCGGGAAACTGGAGGATTGGATGATGTTCGTGATGTACTTCGTGCTCGCGATGGTGCTCGGAGTCTTTACCACCCGGTTGAGATCCAGAGAGGAAGCGTTGAAATACGGAGAAGAGGCGATCTCTTCCTTGTACGAGCTTTCTCTTGCGCTTTCCAGAACGCATACGACGGACGGAATCGTGAACGCGTCAGTGGAAGTCCTGACGAAAACCTTCTCCTGTCCTATCTTCGTAGTCATTGCGGATAAGGACGGTCGCCTGGACAGGACCGCTCACCCCAAAAGCGGATTCATTCCGGAATCCAGGGAATTCGCGCTGGCATCCTGGTCCTTCCAAAATAGAAAACCTTCCGGAAATTCCACGGACACGGTCCCTCTTTCCCGAGGACTGTATCTTCCTCTTCTTTCTCCCGGAGGTTGTTTCGGAGTCCTGGGTTTGGATCGGGAATCCAAGCAACCTTTGGAACCGGGAGAAGACGCGCTCCTCCATTCCATGTTGAATCAGATCGCTTTGGCTCTGGAAAGGATCCAACTTCTGGGATTGAGAGAAAACGCTCGTATGGTGGAGGAGTCGGAAAGATTGCATTCCGCTCTCTTCAATTCCGTAAGTCATGAATTCCGTACGCCTTTAACGGTAATCCGCGCTTCCCTGGATTTGCTGGATCGAGAGATACAGGGAGACAAGGGCAAGGAGATCTCTCTCCTGAAGGAAATCCGCGGTGCGTATCGAAAATTGGAAAGGTTAGTGAACAACCTTCTGGACATGACCCGCCTGGAATCGGGCCGTCTGCAATTGGACCTGCAATGGGAAGACCCCGCCGATTTGGTGTTAGGCGCCGTGGCGGAAGAGGAGAGTGAAAAAGGTTCCCACAGCTTGGTCTCGGAGGTGGACGAAAACATGCCTCTCGTGCGATTGGACAACCGTATCATGCAGCAAGTGCTCATTCATCTCATCCAAAACGCTTTTTTACATACTCCGGAAGGAACCCCGGTGAGGGTTCGTGCCAGTGTTCCGAGAGACCATCTTCTCCTGGTCGTCGAAGACGAGGGACCCGGAATTCCGAAGGGGGAAGAGGAAAGGATCTTCGACAAATTCACTAAGGTGTCTTCTTACGCTCATGGCACCGGTCTCGGGTTGTCCATATGTAAGGGGCTTGTGGAAGCGCAGGGCGGAAAAATTTGGGCCGAAAATCGTGCGGAGGGGGGAGCCCGTTTTCTAATACGAATTCCAGTCATGACCTTCCCTCCTTTGGAGGAATCTTTTGGCTAGCCCCATCGTTTTCGCGGTGGACGACGAGGTACAAATCCGTCGATTGCTCCGAATGGCCTGCGAGTCGGAAGGATATAAATTGGAGGAAGCCGTTTCCGTGACGGACGCATTGTCCAAATTCTACATGATCCGACCCGACGTGGTGATTCTCGATTTAGGCCTGCCTGACAAAGGAGGTGAGGAATTTCTGGAAAGGATCCGGGAGAGCGGTTCCAAGGTTCCCGTTCTGGTATTAAGCGTGAGAGATGCGGAGAAAGATAAGATCCGTCTCTTAGATGCCGGAGCCGACGACTATCTCACGAAGCCCTTCGGAGTGGGAGAACTCCTAGCGAGAATCCGGGTTTTGCTCAGGCATTCCTCTCCGGAAAAAACGGATGTCAAGGTGAGGATCGGAACTCTGGAATTGGACTTCGGCTCCCGACGGGTTACAAAATCGGGGAAGGATGTCCGACTGACTCCGACCGAATATTCCTTTTTGAAATTATTGGCTACGTATCCGGGAAAGATCATCACCCAAACCCAGATTTTAAAGGAACTCTGGGGACCGAACCAAATTTCGGAAGCCGGCTATCTAAGGGTGTACGTGAATCAAATCCGGAAAAAAATAGAAGAGGACCCGAGTAAGCCTCAAATTCTCATTACGGAGCCGGGAGTCGGATATTATCTGAAGGCCGAAGACGACTCGGTTTTCCATTAAACGAATTCCGAATTTCCGGCGAATCGGATCAGGAACAACCCGGATCCGTCGGAAAGTTCCCAGTTGTGGAGTTCCGGTTCCGCTTCCCAGGTCTCCAGGTTGCAGATGATGAGATCGGCTTCTCCCAATACCGTCGGATCCGATTCTCGTAGGATCGGAATCCTTTCTTTCTTTAATAGGTTCCGATCTTTTTGGGGAAGACGAGCGATTCCACCTCTGGGATCCCAGACCGCCACTTTCGATCCGAGGTTCTTGGAAAGTCGGACCGCGACAGGAAGGAGTTTCGTATCCGATTCCGAATACATGGCTACCGTTAGGCGGTCGATTTTTCCCAGTTTTTCCGCGACCAAAATTCCAGCGTTTTTTTCGGATTCGGAAAGAAGGGTTCGGATCTTTCCGCCTAATACGTCGTCGCTGAACAGGGATCTGGCTCCGCCTGTCAAAAATATATTATAATTTCCTGATTGAATCGTTTTTAATATATCGCGGGTGACGTTATCCGAAGGTTTGTAAAGAGTCCGCAGCCTGATCCCGAATTCTTTGGAAAGTTTTTGCAAGGGTTCGAAACTCGTCTTTTCGTATCTCTGGGCCACTTTTCCGGAAATGGAGGAATCGGGGCTCATGTGCAAAGCGGTGACTTCCTTGCCTTTGGATCCGGGAGAAAAGAATCCGTTGGCCAATCGAAGAAGGTCGATGCCCCTGGAATGAAGAGCGAAGGCGATGAGAATCCCTCCGTTTTTTCTCTCTTTTCCCGGAGCGGACGACGAGGAGAAAAAGCGGTTGATTGCGCCCAACGAAGGACCCGTCATGAACGTGGTGACGAGAGCCATGAGCACCATCATGGAAAAAACCTGGGAGGAAAGAATGCCCAGGTCGTAGCCGATGTTCAGGACGATCAGCTCCATGAGACCTCGGGTGTTCATCAGCGCTCCCAAGGACAAGGATTCCTTCCAATCCTTGCCGGACGCTCTTGCGGCTAAGGCGCTGCCTGCGAACTTACCGACGATCGCGACGACGAGAACCCAGAGAAAATCGATCCAGAGACCGCCTTCGTTTAACAAACCGATTTGGGTTCTAATTCCGGTCAGGGCGAAGAATAAAGGTAGAAAGATGGCGGTGCTGACGTCCTCGACTTTTTCCGCCAAAAGGGTTCTGAGTTTCGGGCGATCCGGCATGACTGTGCCTGCGAGAAAGGCTCCGAATAAAGCATGTATTCCTATGGTCTCGGTGACCCACGCGGAGCCGAGAGGGAATAGCAGAAAGAATGCGACCGCGGTTTTGGTAAAAGCCTCGCGGTTCGTAAAGATGTGACCCGCCCTCCGCATCCAGGGGAGAACCAGTTTCCACATGCAAAGAATATAAAGTAAGGCCAATAGAATCGTCAGGAGTCCGGAGAGTAGACCTCCCGCCTGGACGAGGGCGATCACACAGGCCAATAGACACCACGCGGTCAAGTCGTCCGAAGCGGCGCAGGTCAGGGCCAAGTTTCCCAATTTCGTTTTGGTCAATCCTTTCTCTTGTACGATACGAGCAAGGACGGGAAAGGCGGTAATGCTCATCCCGATTCCCATAAAAAGAGAGAAGGAAAGAAAACTAATTCCTTCCGGAGCCAGCCTGGAGTAGAAGGAGAGGGCCAACACTCCTCCCAATAGGAAAGGGAGAAGGATGCTTGCATGAGAAATGAGGATCGCGGAGTCCGCTTGGTTTCTCAACGTCTTCAGATCCAATTCCATTCCGATGACGAACATGAAGAAAACCAATCCGATCTGACTGATGGATTGGAGGATCGCAAGAGAAGGCTTGGGAAAAACCGTAGCGTATCCTTCCGGAAATAAGTAACCGAACAAGGATGGACCCAACAGAATTCCCGCCACGATCTCTCCGATCACTGCGGGCTGGCCGAATGCCACCGAGACTTTTCCGAAGAGTTTGGTCGCGACCATGACGAGTCCGATCTGGAAGAGAAGAAGAGCAAAAGGTTCCTTTAAACCTTTGGTCAAAAGCTCCGCGGGTAAAAAGGCGCCGATCTGGAAACCGATCGAAGAACTCCGTATTTGAGATTGGTTCGGAAGATCCGTTTCTACTTTTTTTCCGAAGTGTAAGAGGATTAGAAAAGCCGCGATAAAGGAGACGATTAAGACGGTGTAGTACAGTGCGTTACGTTTCATCCAGTTAGCGCGGAAGTACAGAGGACAGGTGCCTACGACTTTCCATGATCGTTGGACGCGGTTTCCGGGAAAAGAAGAATCTTTTTCGGCAGGATTCCCGGGGAAAAAAACGAAACCGAAGGGGGTTTAGCGGGAAAAAAAGAACCTTTCCCACAGATGTTCCTTTTGCAGGAATTCCGTTCCGATGCGCGCTGCATCGAGAGGATTTAGGATCTCCGTTTCGCTTTCCACTCTGGAAAAAAATAATCTGCTCTTTGTGCCCGATTTCCAAAAGAACCAAAAAAGGGAAAGACTCCTGCCTCCTAGATAGGCTGTACCGGAGTCGGAATAAAAGCGCTCCGCTTCTCCCCAGTTTCCGCCCAGAGTGTGGGTTCCCGTGGGGTTGCTGATTTTTCCCGGGGATCGTTCCAGCGCCGCAAGTACGGCCGCGCGGTTTTTTTCCCGTACCGGAAGTCTTTGCAATACTAGGTTTCGCAAAAATCCGAAGAAGTCCTCCCCGTTCAGGGAATAACCCTCCTCTAGCCAGAACGCCCGATTTTCTTCCGTCGCGTTTGCCGGGAGTCCGGCGTTTTGCAGCCAGGATCTCGTTTTGGGCAGGGACGTTTCCCGGACCAACTTCTGGAAGTACCAGATCGCAGACGACTCCGTAGCGGATTGTAGGTTCAGGTCCTTCTGCCATCGGATATAAGGATACTTGGTGCGATCCCATTTGTAGAGTGCATTCGGATCTTTCAGGCTGCCCGACTCGAGGGCGGCCAAGGCGATGGCAGGATGGAACGTATGTAGGGGAGGCGTTCGGGTCTTACAGACCGTAGGATTGATTTCCACGACGGTGTCCGATTCGGATTCCAAATATAGAATGCAAATTTTTCTTCCCGGAAATTCCCGATTTTCCGTTCGAGACGGAGCTTCTTTTACGGAAGTCCCGAAACACCCGAATAGTAGAATCGCGAGTGAAGCTCCTGCTAAGACTCTCATTCCGTCCAAGCCAGATAGGTCAGGTACAGAACGATAGCGCAGGCCGGAAAATAGAAAAACAAAAAGATCCGCGCGATCTTCCGCCAATTCAAGACCGTCTTTTCTTTCAGAAAATCGCAGAGTTCTTTTCGGTCCATTCGGTAGAGTTCGCTCGGGTCGTTCCAGCCGTAGATATTTCTCGCAAGTCTTCCCAGGATCTCGTCGCGGTGCGTGTCGACGGTTTGCCAAGCCGAATCACTTTCTTTTTCGTCGGGGGAGAGCAGTCGAAGAAAGACTTTCGGAACCAAGAATACTCTTCCAATCATGAGGCTGGCGAACCGGGTGAATAGACCTAAGAAGAAGAGGGAAGAAAAAAGAGGGTTTTCCCGCTTCAACCCGAAGACGATCCAAAAGCAGATTAAGTAGGATCCGTATCCTACGACGAATCCGGCCAGTTCCCATCTGCCGTTCGATTTTCTTTCCGCGACGAACTCCTCGTACATCGCGTTTGTTTCCATCGTTTGAATCATCCTCTTTTCCGTTTGCGGTTTCCTCTGCAGAATTTTTCCGGAACGCTATCAGGACAAGCAGGAAAGCCGATCGAAGAGTCCTCCGTTTATGTCGCGGATCTTTTCGTAAAAAGATGAACGGGAAAAATTTCCGAACTTCAGAATGATTCGACCTTCCGAAAAATAAGGGTAGATGGCTGCTAGAACGAACACGGCGATACTCGAAAGAGAAAGAAAAATCCAAATCGGGGAATTTTGGACCTCCAAGCAAAGACAAGCTCACCCGATCCATTACGTCGTCAGTTACCGCGCATCCTTTAAACCGGAGCTGCCTTCCTTTTTTATCGGAAAATATTTGGGTACTAGAAAAGGCGTGGTTTTGGATCCTTTCGGCGGCAGAGGGACGACAGCGATCCAGGCGAATTTAGAAGGGCATATCGCGGTTCACAACGATATCAGTCCCATGTCCTTGGCGCTCGTCCAATCCAGAAGGATCATCCCTTCCGTATCCGAATTGGAAGAAAAATTGGCGAGTTTCGATCTGAGCTCCGATCTCCCCGAAGAGGAAGGGGACTCGGGTTTATTGCACTTCTATCACAAGGATACGTTAAAAGAATTAAAGAATTTGAAACGAATTCTTTCGGAGGATACTTCCCCCGAAGCGAAATATCTGGGTATCACCGCGCTATCCAGGCTCCACGGTCATAGTCCCGGATTTTTTTCCGTTTACAGTTTTCCGCAAATTTCCATCCCTCCTACGGCACAAAAGAGGAACAACGAAAAGAAAGGCATCGTTCCGGAATACCGTGAAGTAAAACCCAGGATTTTGCAAAAGCTCAAACGGGATTTACGGGAAAAGCTTCCGCCTTTTTTCCACGAGTTTTCGTCCCGGAATCTCTATACGAATCAATCCTCTATGAATATGAGCCGAATCGCCGATTCGAGCGTGGATCTGGTAGTGACCTCTCCTCCTTTTCTAGACAAAGTGAATTATGAAGAGGACAATTGGCTCAGGTATTGGTTCCTGAATATCTCCTTGGAGAAGGAACAAAAACCGAGTATCTTCGCCACTCTGGCCGGTTGGTGCGAATTCATCCAAGGCACCTTGAGGGAATTGTCCCGTGTACTCCAGCCGGGAGGGTTCCTGGTGATGGAGGTAGGCGAGGTGAGAAAAGGTAAGACCGTGTTCAATCTGGACGAATACGTGATCCGGTGCGCAGAGGGAACGAGTCTTGTCTGGGAAAACACGTACATCAACGACCAAAAATTCACGAAACTGGCCAATTGCTGGAACGTTTCCAATAACGAAAAAGGAACCAACTCCAATCGTTGCGTCATCTTTCGGAATTATAAATAGGATTTTTTCCGACTTCCACCGTTCCTAAGCCCGTTTCGCAAACGGGAATTCCTCCAAAAAAAGGGGGAATTCCTAGGGAAAATCTCAAATCGGCCGATAAAAAACCAGAGGTATTCTCCCATGATGCGATCCCTTTGGACCGCGGCGACCGGAATGATCGCCCAGCAATTCCATATCGATACGATCTCCAATAACCTTGCGAACGTCAATACGACCGGGTTCAAAAAGAATCGAGCCGATTTCGAGGACTTGGTTTATCAGCACATGGTATTAGCGGGGACTCCGGCAACTTCGGTGAGCGAGATCCCCACAGGAGTCAACGTAGGACACGGTGTTCGCGCGGCGGCTTCGCAGAAATTGTTCGAAATCGGTTCCTTCCAAGCGACGGGAAATAAATTGGATTTGGCGATCACCAGCGAAATGGGATTTTTCAAAATCCAAATGCCCGATGGAAGTTTCGCTTTTACCCGCGACGGTTCCTACAAGATCGATTCCAACCAACAAGTAGTGACTTCCAACGGATACCTGCTCGAGCCTCCGATCATCCTTCCGGAGGGAGCGATCCTGAACACGTTGATGATTTCCGAGCAAGGAGAAGTGACCGTAAAAATAGGCGCCGATGTTCGCCCGACGGTCATAGGACAAGTCGAATTGTACCGCTTCGTAAACCCTGCGGGTTTGCAGGCCATCGGTAAGAACCTGTTTCAGGAAACCGTAGCTTCCGGCCCCGAAATCCCCGGTACTCCAGGAATGGAGGGTTTCGGAAACGTGCTCCAGGGATTCCTGGAGATGTCCAACGTCAAGATCGTGGAAGAGATGGTGAATATGATCGTGGCTCAAAGAGCTTACGAATCCAATTCGAAGGCGATACAGACTTCGGATAACATGCTCTCCACGGCGATCGGCTTGAAACGTTAATCGAAATGAGTCGCCGTTTCTTCTCGCTTTTCTGCTTTCTCTTGCAGTCGCTCGTAGCGGTTGCAGGAGATTTGCATGCGATAGAAACGGCTTATCTTCGCGGAAAACTTTTGACGGAAAAAAAGGAAGTAAGACTCTCCGAAATCGCAAGATTGCCGGACGGATCGGAAGATCCCGTGGTGTTGAAGAACCTAGAGGCTCCCGTTCTCCTACGGCCGGAGGAAATGCAAAGGTCGTTTCCCCAATTCCATTTTTCCGGAAAGGAAACCTTGGTTCTCCCGATGAACTCGGAATTGGATTCGAAAGACCTCGAGGAAAGTTTGTACAAGGAGATCTCGAAATTTTCCCACGATTCCGAGCAGGAATTTCGGATCACGTATATCGGCGGGGAAAGATCCGTCCCTGCTTCCGGAGTGGAACTAAGATGGGCGGGGATTCCGCAAACGGTTCACGCGGGGCAAATCGTAGCTTCCTTGGATTATTATTTTCAGCAAAGAAAGGTTCATACCCAAAGGATCAAATTCAAGGTGGAAAAGAAGACCTCCGCCTATTTTACGAAAAAGGCGATTTCGAAAGGGGAGAAGTTGGACGCGGATTCTTTGGAGGAAAGGATTGTGTTTGCCGAGGAATCCTTTACGGACGGGGTCGGTCCGGAAAGTATCGGGGCCACCGCCTTGAAGGACCTTCCCCCCGGGGAACTGCTGCGGAAAAAACATGTGCGCTTCCTGTTCGACGTTCAGAGAGGCGGGGACGTCCAAATGGTATACACACGCGGCAATTTGGTGCTGAGGACAAAAACGAAGGCTCTCAGTTCCGGGAACGTAGGCGATTCGGTGGAAGTGACTTCCTATTCTAAGGACGGAAAACTTAGCGCACGGGTCGTCGAGAAGAACACCGTACTATTAGAGAATTAAGATGTTTGTAACGGGAAGAAAAAGATTCACCGCCTTATCGATTCTGGTCGGAGCGGGTATGGCCCTCGCCGCGCAGGAACTCTCGCAATGGCAGGACAAGAACCCTTATGCCAGGTCCCAGAACCTGAAAGTAGGGACCGCCGTTTTTGTCCGTTTGAAGGATGGATGGAACGCCGAATTCGAAATCGAATCCACCGCGGACGAGAATATCACCGTGAAATCCGTTCCCGACAAAAAAATCATTCCGGACAACCCGTCCTTTAACAGCGATAGAAGTATCGTAAGAAAGAATAAAGGAAAGATAAAATCCCAAGGAAAATTGAAGGGAAGTCTTACTGCGACGGTCACCGCGATCGATCCGGCTACCGGACTGCTGACCGTACAGGGGCAAAGGACTTCCACCTATAACGGAGAACCTTCCTCCGTTTCCTTGAGCGGGAGGCTTTCCCCTGAATTTCTTTCCAGAGATAATTCGGTGGATGCGGATCGGATCGCGGACCTTCAGATCCAATTTGTCGGAAGGATAGAGCCTAAGGATCTAAGGCCTCCGATCGCGATGAAAACGATCACGAATCCGGACGGATCCGTGACTTTAAAGGCGGAACTTTCGGACGAAGAAAAGCAAAGGATCATTTTAGAGCAGCTAAACCGTCTGTTAGGTGAATCAAAATGAATCGGATCTTCGCATTGTCTCTCTTTCTCTTCGGCTTTTCCTTTGCGTTTGCCGCAGAGGTACGCCTCAAGGATCTGGCCAAAATCGAAGGGATCAGAGTGAATCAGATCACCGGATACGGAATCGTCGTCGGTCTGCCCGGTACCGGAGATAGCAAGACTCCGATGACGACGGAGAGCATGAAGAACTATCTGAAAAATCTGGGCGTGGAATCGAATCTGAAACCGGATCAGATCAAAAATATCGCATCCGTATTAATCACCGCGAATATTCCTTCGATCGCCAAAAAAGGCGATCGATTGGACGTAACGGTTTCTTCGATCGGAGACGCGAAGTCCCTGGAAGGTGGAGTCCTTTTACAATCTCCGTTAAAGACCGCAAACGATAAGATCTATGCGGTGGCGAGCGGAGTGATTTCCTTCGGAGGAAAACCGGATAACGAACGTTCTTCTCGGAGCTCCAAAAAGACTGTGGGCACCGTCCACCAAGGGGCGATCGTAGAGTCAGAATTGAAGGAAGAATTCTTTTCCAGCCAAAGAGTGGTCGTACGATTGAACTCTCCCGATTTTTCCCTTTTAAACAATTTGATCAATAAGATCAGGGAGACCGTTCCCGAGAAATTCGGTCTGAAAAGCGAATCGATCCAAGCGCTTTCCCCTTCCGAAATCGTGATGGAAGTCGGACCCGGATTTTCCGCAAAGTCTCCCGGTCTATTGGCCTTACTTTCGGATCTGGAAAACATCACAGTGGAATCCTCTCCTAGAGCCAAAGTGGTTATCAACGAGCGTACCGGAGTCATCGTTATGGGGGGAAGTATCGTCATCGACGAAGTGGCGGTCTCCCGTTCCGGACTGAGTTTATCCGTAGCGGATAAAAACCGTCGCACCCAGAGACTAGGAAGAGACAACCAACAGACGGTCAAGGAATCCTTCGTCATACAGGAGGCAACCCAGGTTTCGGACGTGGTGGACGCGTTGAATAAAGTGGGCGCCTCGACCAAGGATATCATCGCCATCTTGGAAGCCCTGAAATCCGCCGGGGCATTGCACGCGGAACTGGAGGTGCAATAAATATGATCGATAGAATCAACGATTATTCCAACAGATTGAATCTGATCGAAAAACCGGAGATCCAAAATCTGTTACGGGAAGAAAAGCAGATCCGAGGCGCTCGGAGTTTTCCGGAAGCGCTGCGCGAGGAATTCAACGATAAGTTATCCGGAAAAGTCTCTTCCTCGGAAGTGCGTATGCCTCACAATATCCGGGAAGAAATCTCCGTGGATCCGTACAGAAAGAAATTATACGACGCATCCGTGGAATTCGAATCCGTATTCGTAAAGATGATGTTAAAGGAAATGAAATCCACCGTTCATAAATCCGGTCTGATAGAAGGCGGATATGCAGAGGAAATTTTCGAGGATATGTTGTACGACGAATACTCCAAGAATCTATCCGCAAACTCCTCTTTAGGATTGGCGGAACAGATCTATCAGTCTTTGTCTTCCAATCTGCCTCCGGTTTCCAAGCTGAACTCGAAGGCTTAATTCGGAGAAAGCTACCTTCCCTCGATCAAATCCCGGAATGTGATCGAGTCCAAATCCTTTTGGAAGTTCGCTTCCGTGCGTTCCAATTTTTCCCGGACCTTGTCGGGATAAATTCCGTGTCCGTCCTCTTTCAATAGAGGTTCGGGGATTTTCCTATAAAAATCTGCTAAAGTAAGATCTTCTCCCGAAGCGGAAGGAACCCACGTCTCGTCCGTCGTTTCGCTTAACAGACCTGCTTGAGAAAGCGTTTTGGTCAACCTAGGGATTTCTCCCGGATTGATTCCGGATCGGACTGCGAGAGCTCCCTCGCTCGCCGAAGTCTTTTCCTCCTTTTGCACCAGATAAGCTGCTTTTAGGACCGCCAAGAGTTTCCGGAATTCGTATCCGAACGCGGTATGTTGTTCTTCCGCCAATTGGAAAGGGACAAGATATCTCGCCGGGAACTGGACACAGGCGGTGATCTCCGCGCCGTACAGTACGATTAAAGAAAGGGAATATACTCCGATGAGGAAGATGGGTATGGCGGCCAAAGCCTTGTACACGATCATTGTGGTTTCCGAGAACGAAGTGAGATACACCCGAAAACCGTAGAGGAAGAGCAGAAAGATCGCGCTGGTAAACGCAGCGCCTATGGACGAAGCGCGGATCGGGACGCGCGTATTGGGGATCAACGTGAATAAGGACAGGAAAAACAGCCAGATCGCGGTCAAGGGAAATGCGAGTTTCAATATATTGTAGGGGGAAAGTAGGGAGTCGCCGCCTTGGATGATCTTTGTTACGTACTTCACGTCCCTGTATTCCGAGAGGCTGATCTTTTTATATTCGCCAATATTCAAAAGTCGGAATCTACCGTTTTCGTTCCTGTCGAAGAGGACGGATGCGAAGACTTTCCCGCCCGCGGGAACATAAAAGGAATTCCAATGTTCACCCTCGTCTATGGAAACTAGGATATTTCCCAAGGAATCTAACAGAAAAATATCCGTGGATTCCTGGTTTTCCATCGACCAAACTTTTCGGAACGTATAACGTTTGTGGGTCAGGTTTTTCCAGGTATGTCCGCCGTCCGCGGTTTTGTAGATGGCGCCTCTTTCTCCCGCTACGATGAGTTCTCCGGGGCGGATCCTATGTATGTCTTTCAGGCCCTGGCCGGAGATCTTGTTTGCGCTCCAGGTCAAGCCTCCGTCTTCGCTCTTCCATACGTTTCCGTCGTCGTCCACGAGATACCCTTGGTCGAATTCGGGAAAATAAATCCGGTTCGCTTGGATTTTCAGAGTGTTCGGAAAGACAGGCTTATAGCTGGTTCCTTGGTTGAAAAAATGCAAGACTTCCCCGTTTCCGAAAATGAAATAAAAATTTCCGTCCGCCACGAATTCGAAATCGGAGAATTGGACGTTTTCGAAATAAATCGCGCTCCAGACGGAACCTTCCAAAGGTCTGTGTAAAAAGAGTCCTTTCTTGGACAGGGCGTAGACTTTTTCCTCACGGACCAAAACCTTGGTGAACTCCTCGCGGCGAAGTTCCGGTTTCTTACAAAGGTCCAGTCTGGTTCCGAAGGAATCGAGACAACGGATGTTTTCCAGATCGATATCCGATTCGTTTAACGAATAATCCGCTTTTAAATCCTTATCCAGTCTGAATAAGCTTCCGTTTTCCCCGGCGATCCAGATCTTTCCGTCCGGTTCCTTGTCCATGCTCAAATAGTGAGGAGGGCGGAAGAAATCGGTCATCCGCTCCACCAGGCCTTGTCCGATTACGATCAAAAGCGGCCCTATCGAAAGGATAAAAAAATAAAATACGAATTTTTGCAAAAACGAACGACTGACTTCGATGCGCCAAATCGCGTTGAAGGCGTTTTCCAAGGAACGAAGCACAGCGGTGGCGGAGAAAACGAGAACTACGAATCCGATTGTGCCGATTTGCCTCGCCGCGTCGATCAGATCTCCGATCGTTTCCAAATACGGATTGATGTCCAGATTGATGTTACTCGCGAGAAAGAAGACGTTGATCCTGTCGAAAATCTCCTCTTTTCTGTTTTCCAGGCCGGAAGTGATCGTAAGCAGAGAAAGAGCCACGGTGAACATCGGAATCAAGGAAACGATCGTCGTGTAGGAAATTCCGGAAGCCTTCATCAGGCAGTCATCCTTGACGAAACGGTAGGCGGAAGAGGCCAGGACTCTCGCCGAAAAATTCAATTTTCTTAATATTCCAGAATCAGGAATATAATCGAAAAGTCTGCTGTATTTGTGGTTGGGATGGGAATTCATCGTTTGACCGCGTAGTGTACCATGGAAGAAGTTAGAGGATAACCGCCCTGTTTGAGTTTGCTACGGAAATGGTACAAAGCGGTCCAAAACCATTTTCCGTAATCCTTCCAGGAGGAAAAGGAGCCTCTGGATTTTAAAAGTTTGGCAAGCAACGGAAAATCCACTCCGAAGTAGGTAATTTGCTTCCGAAATCCCCTCTTGGCAAGAATTTTATGAATCAGAGAGGCGGAATAGTAATATACGTGCCCCGGCAGATAGTAATGGTATTTCGCTTCGGCTTCTCTGGCCTGCCATCCTTCGAAATTTGCCGTTTGGAGTACAAGGAGTCCGTTCGTTTTTAGGATCCGCGCTAACTTATCGAAGACCGCTTTCGGATTTTCCAGGTGTTCTATGACTTCGATCATGGTTACCACGTCGAAGAAATTTTCGGGTAGGTCCGCTTCTAGAAATTGGCCAGTCCAAACTTCTATCCCTCTGGATTTTGCGACTTCGGAGGAATAGGGCGAGATTTCCACGCCGAAAGGGGAGAACCCTTTTTCTCGGGCGCATTGGAGGAAGCCTCCGAAGGAGCAACCGACATCCAAAAAATTTCCCGAGGACTTGAATCGGGAGATATTCTTCAATCTTGCAAACCAGACGTATCGATCGTATTTTTCCGTGAGTCGCTCGTCCCTGTAAGTGAAGCCTTCTTTTCCCGTATAATAATCTTCCGTATACAATTCCTCGGGTTTCGGGCGAGGGAATTGCGCTTGGAATCCGCAGGTTTTGCAGATCCGGATTTGCAGATGGAAGTCCTGAAACTCCGAGACGTATAGAGGTTCCCAGGAACATAGTCCGTCCGTCGGGCATTCTTTCCGGATTACTTCCTCGCGAGAAAGATCCAATGGCAAATCCTCTCTTCTAGTTTTCCCAAAGGTGTTCGTTCCGTATATCCCAGTTGAAAGGAATCGAAATCGGATCCGATTCGTCTCATCTCATCTTCGGAATAAAACCAAGTAGATCCGCCTTCCAAGTCGGGAGTTCCTATCCTTTCCCCTTTTGCCCGCAAATGAGTGTCTCCTTCGGCGCGAACGGAAGCGGCAAGAAAGGATCCTTTTTTCATAATACGTTTTATATCGAGTAGCATTTCTCTCGCAAGCTCGGGAGGATTATAATGCAATACTCCCCAGCAGACAACGAGATCGAATGCGGAATCCGAAAAAGGGTAGGGTGGCTTGTTTAAGAGAAATGTTTTTGTCCAAGGGAAAGATTCCCGTATCGAAGAAATCGAGTTTTGGCTGTAATCGGCCGCGCTGACTTCGTAGCCGAATTCTTTTAACAACACACAATGTCTTCCGGAACCGGAACCGAAATCCAGGGCTTGGAAGGAATCTCCCGGAGATGGGATGCGCGCTAAAATACGAACCAAATTCTCGTCCGGATAGGCGAGCTTCGATTTGGGTCTGGTGTAATGCTTTTCCCAAACTTCCTTTGACGGATGGTCAGCGGACATCGTATTCGGCCTTGATTCTACTTTTGACGCTTTCGCTCCAGGCTTCTTCCGGAGAGGAGGTGCGGGATTCGATTCCTATCACCATGGGCCTGACCTCGTTTCCGGCGGATGTGTCCAATTTGGAACCCACTTCCTGTAAACCTTTTTCAAAAAGTATCTTTTCGGAAGAGGTTTTGGAAAAAGAGGAAAACCGTTTTAGTACCGAGACTCCGCGCGGAGGAATTTCGAATCGGATCTGCGCTTTCCGCTTCGAGTCGATCTTCAAAAGAGAAGGTGGCGGGTCGAAGGGTTCTCCTACGAGCAGCTTTACCAAGTTGGCAAAATAATCGTAACCGGAATATTCGGGAATCAGGACGTCGGCTAGGTATTCTCCTCCGACTTCCGGTGCGGCTTCGATCAATACGGGTTCTCCGGAAGGATCGATTTTGAATTCCGCAACGAAAGGACAGTTCTTTAATCCGGTGGCTTTTACCAAGGATCTGCAAAGCATCAAGACTTCTCCAGTGAGTTCCTTTTTCGGAAAGGGAAGTCTATGAGCCGCCTCCAGAAAGGGAGGGAAATCGGAAGTCTCCTTTAAGGTGAGACTAACTAGATGAAATTCCGTATCCGATACCAGACCCAAAACGGTGCATTCCGTTCCGAGGATGAACTCTTCCAATACCCATTTTTCCTCAGGAACCGATTTTGGAGAAGGCGCTTTGGGAGACGTTTTGCTCTTTTTCTTTTTTGTAGTATTTAGGGTAGAAAGGAAACGTTCCACATCCGAGTTCGAATGGAGGAGTTGGATTCCTTGTTTGCCGCTGCCTTGGCTCGGCTTCAGGATCCAAGGGAAGGGGAAGGATTTCTCCTTTGCCTTGAGTTCCGAAAAAGGAATTTCATTCGGAACACGGATCCCTTTTCCGCTCGCGACGGATTTTAGGATACGCTTGTCCGAAAAAAGAGAGATCGAGTCCGTACTCGCGTACCGTAACTTCAGCTTTTCGGCGAGATAAGCGGTGGTGTAAGTCGCTTTTCCGTAAGACCTGGTGCCGACCCCGAGAACGGGAATGGGAAGAGGGTTTTCCGAAACCAATTTATGGATTTTGCGATATTCGTTGGTGGATTCTATGATTTTGAGGTTGGAGAGAGCAAAGCCGGGAGCGCGGTCGTCTCGGTCGACGGAGATGACTTCCAGCCCCAAATCCCTGCAAGCTCGGATTAAAGGTAATTGGTTTCTGCCTGCCCCGACGGAAAGAAAGTACCCTTTCATTTTCATTTAACGGATAGATATCCTTGCGAGACAAGGGACTGTCAAAGGTTTTTTCTATATGGGACAAAATCCCTCTTTCGGAAATCCGAAAAATACCGATGTACATTACGGAAGTAGAACGGGAGAAAAGGTATGCTACGAGGATTATATACCGGGTCCAACGGGATGACCATCCAGCAGACACGGATGGATGTGATCTCCAACAATTTGGCCAACGTGGATAAGACCGCATATAAGAGAGATACCACGGTATTCAAAACATTTCCCGAATTATTGCTGCATAGATACAACGAAGACGGAGTGGGTAAGGTTCCGATGGGATCCTTCGACACCGCGCCAGTAATCGGCAAACTAGGATTAGGCGGGGAAATCAACGAAGTTTATACGAGGTTCGAACAGGGAGCCGTAAAGAAGACGGACAATCCTTTCGATCTGATGCTCCAGGATCGTCCCGGGAACGAGCACCCCGCATTTTTCAGCGTGCTTACGAACCGGGGGGAAAGACTTTCCCGTTCCGGAGCATTCGTTCTGGATACGAACGGGTATCTGGTCACCCCTCAGGGATTTCCGTTGATGGGAGAAAACGGTCCTATCAAAGTCGCTAGAGGAAATTTCATCATCCGGGAAAACGGGGAAGTGTGGATCAACGGAGAAATCGGAAACGATCCGGTCAATTCCACTTCCATAGACAAGAACAGATTCGAAACTCCGGTTCTGTTGGATAAGATCAAAATACGGACCGTGGAAAATCCGAGGCATTTGGATAAGGAAGGGGATTCCTTTTATTCCGATACGCCCGAGTCCGGAGAGCCGATGCCCTTCGAAGAGAAAGACGAACCGAACGTTCTCCAAGGGTATCTAGAGGCGTCTAACGTGAGTGTAGTCACCGAAATGGTGGAAATGATCGAAGTGAATCGTTCCTATGAAGCGAACCAAAAAACCGTCCAAACGCAGGATCAGATGTTAGGTCGTTTGTTGAACGATATTCTGAGGTAGATATTTTTTGTTGACAATCCTAACCGAGAGCAGTACACAATTCTTCGACAAAAGAAGACCAAGCGTAGCTTTCCTCCGGGCTTCTATTTCGAGAAATCGAGTGTACCGCTCTCGCCCCAGTTTCGCTAATTTTTCGATTATTTTCCTCCTTTTATCACTACCCATTTTAGCTGAGGATGGGGAAGGAAAAAAAAGTAGAAACGCTATTTTCGCGGGATTTTCCGGAATTGAACCGGTATTGTCAACTTCTCTTTCTTACGAACGATTTACTTTGGAAAAACTTTCGGTCGGATTATCTGCTAATTTCGTGCGATCTGACGATGAATCGCATCAGAATGAAATATTCGGCTGTATCTTGCCGGATTCAAATTGCAAGATTGATAATAAATCTAAAAAATTGGGTGGATTGTTATTTTTACGATTTTATCCATTTTCAGGTTCCTTCTTTCTATCGTTAGGTGCCGGAAACACACCAAATTTAAAACAAGACATGCATTTAAATCAGGATTTTAATTTGGATTCTCCATCGTCATCGACGAGTTCGTCAGTGACAATGTTAGAATACAAGCGAACGAATGTAAATTTTGGTCTTATCACTGTAGGATGGAGATGGAGTTTCTGGGAAAAATTCTTTGTTCAAGCCGAAGTAGGGGCAATAAAAGAATTTTCCGGTCATAGATCTGTTAGTGTTCATTATGACAGTCGTATTTCAGCGCCCGGAGCGAGCATCGCTAGTCTAAACACGTTGCTCTTCGAAGTAGCCTATGCTCAAAGTAATATTTCACGTCCTGGTGGTTCCTTTTTGAATTTTTCGGCAGGAGTAAAATTCTAAAAATAGATTTCTTTGTAATTTAAAAAGATTATATTATAGGCGCTTTGATAAGGAAGATATCTATCGATCATTTTATCATTATTATTGAATCTTTACTGTTATATCGCTTGGTGTCGCCAAGTTTATTCCATTTAAGAAGATATAGTAGCTACCATTTGTGGAAGGGTTAAGTATAACATGATAAAATGTACTCGCTCCATTTATGGAAAAAGCTCCAGTGTTAAAGGAATCAGGAAAACAAGCGTTGGTACCCGATAGATATTGGAAATTCGCAAAAGGTACTAAACTGGTAGTGGTGCTATAAATATTTACGGACTGGCTAATGGTAATGTTCGATATATAGAGAAAAAGGAGTGAATTCGATCCAATCTGGTAAAAGCTCACAGGCTGACTCGAAGTAGTAACTATAACAGGGCTTTTGCAAGGATTTGCGGAACTAAGCGAGACCATAACATCAGATGGGGCAGCGGTCGTCGCCTGATTTGATTCCGTAATGACCAAATAATTTCCAGACCCAGAAATGGGACCAGGCACTGAAATATTTGGAGAATGTTGGTGCAAGGCGATATCGGGCGAAGGAGAGGATTGATACGTATCTACTTGAGAACAAGGATCGTAATTTTTATAAAAAAAGGACGAGTATTTTGACAAATCAGTCGAAGTAGAAATCATTACCACGCCTCGACCTAATTCAAGATTGTTAATTAGCATCTTATTTTCGGTATGAATTCCTTGATCTGTTCCTATTGTCTCGTTGAAATAGCCGAATGCCATCCGTCGCACAGTACTCGTAGGTTGTAAAGTCGCACACCCGGATCCCCCCGTAAGAAGAGAAATCAGGGTCAAATTCTGTGCCATATCGGAACTGCTTCCGCGATTGCAATATGTTACGAAGGGTACAGCCCAGAGTAAAATCAACTTTTTCAAATGAGTCAGGGACACAGTTATATTAAAATAAGAGAAATCGGATAATCAATGGAAATTTGGTAAAAAGGGAATCTGATTTCTTTTGGAGATTGTTTTGGATCTCCAGTTAGGAAAATAAACTAATGTAGAAGAGTTGGTTTTCTTCCGGGATATCGATATTAGGAGGTGATGTTCTTATGAACTTAGACAAAGAAAATTGCCTGATTCTTTGCGACGATAAAGCACCTTATAAATCTATTTTGGAAAAGTTCGAATGATTATCAAAAGAACATATTTATGTATCTTGGCTTTTAGATTTTTATATTCAATTCCTTTATACGCAGAGGAAAAGGAATTGAAACAAAATGTAGTAATGGTTGGTGCTTCAGTCTTAGATCCAGTTGTTGCATCTACAATTTCGTATGAAAGAAGGCTATCTTCTAAATTTGCTATAGGATTAACGTTAAATTATACTATGCGAGATGCAGAAATCGAAAATAACTTTGCGAGCGGCTGCGATTCACAATTGCTTTCTTGCTCTAATAAATCTTCGAAGTCAAGTAAAACAGGTGGATTGGCATATTTAAGATACTTTCCATTTGCAAATTCATTTTTTATTACGTTGACGCTTGGTAGGCAGCCAGATTATAGGCAAAATTTTCACTTGGGGCGTGATTTTATTTTAGGAGGGAATCAGGGGTTTACAACTTCATCAGCTACGGATATAGTATATAGGAGATTTAATGTAGGTTACGTTACACTAAATTTTGGATGGCGATGGAGTTTTTGGGAAAATTCATTTTTACAGACAGAAATTGGAATTCTAAAAGAAGTCACAGGTGGGCGTTCCGCTAAGGCACAATATGATCAAAGAATATTTGATCCAGGTACACAAGTTGCTAATATATCGACAACCCTTTATGAGCAAAACCTTGCTGTAAGTTCAGTTTCAAAGTCAGGGAATGCATTTTTTAATTTATCTTTTGGGAAAACCTTTTAGAAAAGTTTATTTTATTCTAATGCTGTTGTACGGTAGTATCCGATTGAACAGTTGTTAAATTCGAGAAAACCATCTCGATCCAGATTCTATGAATATCTGAAGAGGAGAAAGAATGAATTAGATAAGTACGATTCGGAGTTTGTAAAGTTCCTCTATGAGACCTGGAAGAGGCATTGCGAGAATTATGGTTTTCTCAGATTTGTACAGTGATAGTATTCGGCTGACATTTCTTCAGAAAGAAATTTCCTAATTTTCTAAAATTGGTTCGTCGTTTT